>NZ_JBQXXK010000004.1:0-57448 GCF_052656625.1 Melioribacter sulfuriphilus
AGCAAGACAAAAATTATTTACAGAGAAACTCGACGACGAAGGTAATTTTCTCGTTAACAGGTACAAAGTTAATTTTACACCCGATTTAATTTATGCAAATGCCGGCTACAGTACACTTTATGGATTATTGGGTACAACAGTCCTTTCGTTCAGTGATGTACTTGGCAATCACCGCTTGATTGGAATTACTAGTTTGCAGGTTGACTTAAAAAACAGCGATTATGGGCTTGCTTATTATTACCTCGAAAAACGTCTGGATTTCGGAATTGAAGCGTTTCATACGGCTCGTTTTCTTTACAGGACAACCTTTTTCGGATATGAGCTTTATCGATTCCGCAATCTGGGACTGGTAACATCTTTCAGCTATCCACTCAATCGTTTTTATCGGATAGACGGTTCGTTCAGTGTAATGAATGTTACGGCTGAAAATCTGGATAACTACTACGAACCAGTGGATAAATCGACTTATACAGTACCGGCTGTCAGTTTTGTTCACGATAATTCATTATGGGGTTACACGTCACCTATTGAAGGTACCCGTTATTCGATCACACTATTCGGGAATGCAGGTCTTTTCAACACAAGACAAAGTTTCTATTCTATTAATTGGGATTACAGAAAATATTTCAGATTCTTCTTCGACAACTCCTTTGCAATACGCCTCTCAGGTGGTTATTCTGGCGGTGGCAATCCGCAAAGATTCTTTATGGGTGGCACAGAAAACTGGATTAACAGAAGTTTTGCCACACAGGATGTGCCCGTAGAATCGGCCGCCGACTTTGCATTCTTGTCGCCGGCTATGCCGATGAGAGGTTACGATTATGCCGAGCAAATTGGGACAAAATATTCTCTTCTCAACTTAGAGCTGAGAATGCCGTTAATTCGTTATCTGCTTACCGGTCCCCTCCCCCTTTTCTTCCAGAATATTCTTGGCACTGCTTTTCTCGATGCAGGTACGGCATGGACGGACAATTCTAAATTAAAATTATTCGGACGCAACGAGAATGGCACTCTGGTAACAGACGACTTGCTCCTTGGTACAGGTGTTGGTTTCAGAATTTACATGCTCTTCCTATGGAAGATTGATATAGCCTGGAAATGGAATCTGGAAGGTTTTTCTAAACCAAGATATTACCTTTCGATAGGATTGGACTTTTAAGAGAGCTGCCTTTTTCATAGACAGCTCTCCTTAGTTAATCTTTTTTAGAATTGTCTTTTCCTGAGGAACTGGATTTGACTTTGTAATCTGTGTGATAAAATCCACTTCCTTTGAAAATTGGCCCTGCTCCGGCTCCAATAAGCCTCTTAACAGTGCCACCACATTTGGGGCATGTGCTGAGTGGTTCGTCTGAAATTTTTTGAAATTCTTCAAACAAATAACCGCAATCATTACACTTATATTCGTATGTGGGCATAATTACTCCTCATTTGTCACAAACACAGTAAATTTAACTTTCTAAAATAATAACATTAGTTGATAAAAACACTACGTTTATTAGATAGATTTTTTGCATATTTGATTCATAAAAAATATGATGACTCTATGAAAAAATTCATATTACTCTTTTTGCTCTCTACAGCTTTCACTGGGTGTCTTAATTACACTCAAGTAACTACCATCAAAACAGACGGCTCAGGAAAAATGTTCATTCATTACTGGATGAAATGGACATCTCAAAGAGATTCAATTATCGTCGAGCAATTAGGACTTTTCAATCAGGATTCAATTCGTAAGGAATTTACTTCAGAATTTAACAAATTGACAAGCGTGGCAACCTATCGTGATTTCAATGACAGCACAATTCATGCGCAGATTGAATTTGAGTTTACAAACCTCGATTCTCTTAACCTCACGCCCATCTTCAGGGATTCCAAACTCAGCATAAAAGATATTGACGACAAAACAAAAGTATTTTCCCAGTTTATCAAGCCAATTGCAACCGGCTTCGGATTCGAAAGCAGCAACTTTTCACTTACATTCATCTATTACCTGCCGGGAGAAATTCTTAGCCATAATGCAACCGAAATTACACGTAATAAATTAACCTGGAAATATTCTCTTAATGAAATCGGAACAGGCAAATATATAACAGCTACTTATAGACCATTTAAATTAAAAGAAACACCGTCCTGGATTTATTATGCTGCTCTTTTGGTTTTACTGACCGTGATAGTATTTCTTTTTACAAAAAGAGTAAGATAGTATCGGTTTGACTAACCTCTTGTAATTAATTATATTTGTGGCTTGTTTTAGAAGAAAAAAATCGAGCCTAAGAAATTGGAAAACGTCCCTTTAATATTTTCTGGCACATCGAATCCTGAGCTTACGCAAAAAATTTGCAATTATCTTCATTTAAAAGAAGGTAAAATTGATATTCGGCGTTTTAGCGACGGGGAAATCTGGGTAAAGTTTCTCCAGAATATACGTGGACAGGATATTTACATTGTACAATCGACTCAGCCCCCAGCTGAAAATTTAATGGAATTGTTAATAATGATCGATGCTGCCAAAAGGGCATCTGCTAAACGCGTGACTGCTGTTTTGCCTTATTTTGGATATGCACGTCAGGATAGAAAGGACCAACCACGCGTTTCAATTACGGCAAAATTGGTAGCTAATTTAATTACCGTGGCCGGAGCCGATCGTGTAATAACAATGGATCTCCACGCAGCACAAATTCAGGGATTTTTCGATATACCATTCGACCACTTGTATGCATCCCCAATTTTTACACATTTATTTAAAGACCAGATTGATAACTTGGTCGTTGTTTCGCCAGATGTTGGAGGAATTAAACTTGCAAGATCTTATGCAAATCGATTAAATGCGGGGCTTGTGGTCATCGATAAAAGAAGACCCAGACACAATGTTGTCGAAGTAATGCATCTTATTGGTGACGTAGAAGGCAAAAATGTTTTGATAGTTGACGATTTAATCGATACTGGTGGAACTTTTGTTTCCGCTGTGAAAGCATTAAAAGAAAAAGGTGCAAATCAAATTTTCGGCGCAGTTACTCATCCTCTATTGTCTGGCGAAGCCATTTCAAGAATTGAATCCTCACCTTTAAATAAATTATACGTAACAGACAGTATACCATTAAGACATAAATGTGAAAAAATCGAAGTAAGAACTGCTTCAACGCTTCTTGCCGAAGCAATAATTCGTTCAAACAGAAATGAATCAATTAGTTCATTGTTCGAAATAGATAAAGATAAATAAATTAGTACAAGGAGTGATAAACGATGTCAGAATTCACAATCAAAGCAAAACGTAGAGTACTTACCACCAAAGGCGCTGTGAATAAATTACGCAAAGCTGGTAACGTACCAGGAATATTTTATATCAGCGGTCAGGATCCGATCCCTCTATATTTAACAGAATCTGCACTTCGACCGTTAGTCTATACTGCAGAAACACACATTGTTAATCTGGTTATTGACGAAGATCAACCACGCAAAGCAATTATTAAAGAAGTTCAGTTCGACCCCGTTACGGATAAGATGATTCACTGCGACTTTATGGGGATATCTCTCGATCATGAAATCGAAGTCGAAGTACCAGTTGTGCTCGAGGGAACGGCAATAGGCATTAAAGAAGGTGGGATTCTCCAGCAACTTTTACATAAACTTACAATTAAATGTCTACCCGGCAATATTCCAGAACATATAGCAATAGATATAACTAATCTAAAAATTGGAGATTCTGTTCATGTAAAAGATATCATGACAGATAAGTACAAGATAGAACATAACGAAGAGGTTGTGATTGCTTCTATAGTCCATGCAAGAGTTCAGGAAGAAACCCAAGTTGCTGAAACAGAAGAACCTCGAGAGCCAGAAGTTATATCGAAAGGTAAGTCAGAGGAATCAGAGGACTAGTTTTAATTGCGTGCTGTAATAGGTCTCGGAAATCCCGGTAAAGAATACGCAAATACACGACATAATATTGGATTTATTATTTTAGACCGTTTTGCTTCGGTCTATCGACTTAGTTTTAATCGTGAAAACAATTATCTGAAATCGGAAGGCTCATTAGGGTCTTCCGATTTTATTTTGGTTAAACCTACCACTTTCATGAATCTTAGCGGTGTCGCTGTAAAAGATTTTCTGAATAAATATAAAATCCCTCTTGCAGAAGTTCTCGTAATTACAGATGATGTCTATCTTAAAATTGGAAAAATAAGAATACGTCAACGCGGCAGCAATGGTGGCCATAATGGCCTCAAATCTATAATAGAACAACTGGGAGCAACCGATTTTCCTAGATTGCGATTCGGCATTGGCAATCCTGGCAATTTAATTCTATCGGAATATGTGCTTTCTCCGTTCCCCGAAGATGAATTGAAAATGATTGATTCGTCAATTGATTTAGCAGTCCATCTTGTAGAAAATTTTATAACTGGAGGTTACAAAGCAATGTTAGATACTTTTAGCAAAATTGCTTCCTGAAAATCGGATTAATATACAGTACAAAAAAATATTGCTCGACTCTAAAATTTATTGTATTTTTGAAGCCTAATTGATTTTAATTATTAACCCTGCTCCTTATTAATTAGAATTAAGGGGCCTAAAAGTCCAAAGGGAGGTGAAAAGATGCGTATAAGAACATACGAAAGTGTGGTTGTCATTAATGCTGCACTTGAAGATGAACAAATCGAATCTATTCTAAAGCGTATCGAAGATATCATCACGACTAACGGTGGTGAAATACTCGATATCGATAAGTGGGGCAGAAAACGCCTCGCATATCCAATTCAGAAAGCAAAAAGCGGTTATTATGCAATTTTCCGTTTTAATGCTCCAACAGATTCAATCAAAGAACTCGAGCGTAATTATCGTCTGGAAGAAAATATAATTCGGTTCCTTACCATTTTACTCGATAAGTTTGCATTAGAAGCAATTGCTAAGAAAAAAGAGTCGGCTGAGAATGAAACCTCAAACGACTCCGAAATTAATAACGAAAGTAAAGAATAAAAAACAAGTTAAGTATGGAGGTTACGATGGCTGAATTAAAGATGCCAGAAATTAACAGTGTTATTGTTGCAGGAAATTTAACCAAAGATCCTGTGTTCAGACAAACATCCAACAACACACCTGTAGTTAATTTTCACATAGCTGCAAATAGAAGATACAAAGATAGCAGCAATCAATGGCAGGAAGATGTATGTTATGTTGGAGTAGTAGCATGGAACAAACTGGCAGACAGTTGCAGAGACAGATTGAAAAAAGGAAGTGCTGTTTTAATTGACGGCGAATTACAGAGCAGAACTTTCAAAACAGAAGACGGCCGCAATAGAACTATAGTTGAAATCAAAGCCAAGAGAATTCAATTTCTTAATAAATTCAGCAAAGCACAAAACAACGGAGAAGACACTTCGGATAACGACAGTATAGTTGACGAGAACGAAGATTCTAGCTTTGAAGATAATTCATTCGACAAATTCTTAACCGATGAAGAATCGGATTTAATCAATGGAGAAGAAAATTAGGAGTTATTAATTAAAAAATGAAAACTACCAAAAGAGTAAAACGTGTAATTGAAGGATACATCGATTATAAAGATTCCAAACAGCTCCAGAAATTCCTGACCGACCAGGGAAAAATTATTCCACGTCGCATTACCGGTCTGAGTGCAAAGCAGCACAGAGAATTGGTCAGAGCTATCAAAAGAGCAAGACATCTGGCTATTTTACCATTTGTATCCGAAGCTGTTAAGTAAAGGAGATAATGATGAAAGTTATACTTAGAAAAAATTTCAGTCAATTGGGTAATGTGGGCGATATAGTCAATGTTAAAGATGGCTATGCCCGTAATTATCTGATTCCCCGACAGATAGCATATCAGGCAACTAAAGGTAACATAAGGGCTTTTGAGGAAGAGAAAAAACAAATTCTCAAAAGAGAAGCTAAGGAATTGGAAAGTGCGCAGGCATTGGCTGCTGAATTGGAAAAAGTATCCATTTCTATCCCTGTAAAAGTCGGAGAAGAAGAAAAAATATTTGGTTCGGTAACTACTCAAATGATTGCCGATGCACTCAAAGAGAAGGGTTTTGACCTCGATAAACGCAAAATCGAAATTACCGAACCGATTAAAGCTTTGGGCATTTATAGCGTTTCAATAAAGCTTCATCCCAGCGTTACAGCTACTGTTAAAATCTGGGTAGTGAGAGAATAGTTTTAGAAAGCCGGCATTTTCAACCGGCTTTCTAAATTTTGTTCCTTTAACTAAAAATTAATTCATCAACTAATTTAAGATCCCGTGATGAAAGAAATAAGATTTAGACTGTTCCTTGTAATCGGTGCAATTGCTCTTTCACTCTATCTCCTCTATCCTACTTACCAGGACTATAGAAATAATATCAAAGTCTCGGAAAAACTTGTTCACATTGAAGATAGCCTAAAGAAGAGCAGCCCGAATTTAACTCCAATTGAAATAAGAGAATTGATTACTACCAAAAAAGACAGTATACTTGCAAATACTCCAGATTATCGATCCGCCCGCGAAAAAAGGATTAAATTGGGTCTCGACCTTCAAGGCGGTATGTATCTTGTCATGGAAGTAAATACAGCTAAACTGCTTGAAAGACTGGCAAAAGATCCCGACGAACAATTCTTAGAAATTCTCAAACAAGCAGAAAAGGAATCTCAAATTTCGGATGAAAATGTGGTAACAATTCTTGCTAGAAAATTGCAAGAAAAGAACATCCGCTTAAGCCGTTACTTCGGTTCAATTCGTGAAGACGACTCCCAGATTATCAGCCGTCTTCAAGAACAGGAATCCGACGCAGTAACAAGAGCTATCGAAATTATTCGCAACAGAGTAGACCAATATGGCGTTTCCGAACCAAATATTCAAAAGCAGGGTTCAAGAAGAATTGTAGTTGAATTGCCCGGTGTCGCCCGAGAAGAAGAAGCTAAAAGACTATTGCAAGGTAGAGCACTCCTCGAATTTAAATTGGTAAAGGACGCCGATTTTGCAATCCCGATAATGAATCGAATCGATGAAGCACTCGCTAAGTCTTTGGGTGTGGATTCTTCCCAAATCAATAATACAGATACTACCAAACAACTTACTGAAGAAGAATTTGCAAAACAACATCCTTTCTTTGCAATAGCACGTTTAGCCGACCCTCAAGGTAGGGTACCCGATGCCTATGTAAAAGAAAACGATAAACAGAAATTGCTTACATACCTGAACCTTGAAGAAGTTAAGAAAGTAATGCCCGATAATATTGAATTTCTTTTTGATGCCAAACCGATCGTAGGGGAAGATGGTGAGAAATATTTTCGTATGTATATGGTAAACAAGACTCCCGAACTTACTGGTGGAGTTATTGTCGATGCACAGGCAAACATTGATCCGACTACATCTGCACCTGTAGTATCTATGCAAATGAATGCGGAAGGAGCACGGGAATGGGCAAGAATTACAGGTTCAAACATTGGCAAAAGGTGTGCAATCGTTCTGGACGGCGTTGTCTATTCGGCTCCTGTAATACAGAGCAAAATTCCTTCAGGAAATTCTCAAATCAGCGGAATTCCAAATTTAGACGAAGCTAAACTACTCGAAATTGTTTTAAAAGCTGGTGCACTACCTGCGCCCGTCGATATAATTGAACAGAGAACAGTTGGACCATCCTTAGGTCAGGACTCGATACGACAGGGTTTCAATTCACTATGGTTAGGTTATACACTCGTTGCAATTTTTATGATTTTCTACTATAAAAAAGCCGGCACTCTGGCAGATATTGGGCTTATTGTGACAGTCTTGTTAATACTGGGTGTCCTGGCAGGATTTCAGGCTACTCTTACTTTACCTGGTATTGCTGGTATCGTATTAACGATGGGAATGGCAGTTGATGCCAATGTTATTATCTACGAAAGAATACGTGAAGAATTAAATACCGGAAAAACCGCACGAGCTGCGGTCGACGCCGGATATAGTCATTCATTCTCAGCTATTATCGACTCGAATATCACAACATTCTTTACCGGGATTATTCTCTACCAGTTTGGTAGCGGACCCATTCAAGGATTTGCGCTTACGTTAATGATAGGTATTCTGACAAGCTTGTTCTCCGCTTTGATCCTGGTGCGTATGATGTTTGACTATATGTTAAACAAAGGACAAAAAATTAATATTGGTTAATTGAGGAGAGGTCAAATAGATGCGACTATTCGAGAATTCAAATATCAACTTTATGTCAAAACGGACAACTTATTACATCCTTTCTTCCGTCATATTATTATTAGGATTAATCAGTATTCTTGTCAGAGGTTTACAGTTTGGTATTGACTTCAAAGGTGGTACTGAAGTAGCACTGGAATTTAGTAAACCGATAGACATTGCAGAAGTTCGTAAAGCAGTAGAAAATATGGGATTGGGTAATGTTGAAGTTAAGACTTTTGGAGGTTCTTTAGGGATACTATTGAGAACTGAATTGCAAGAATTGCCACCAGAAATAATACCTACAGTAAAAAATAAAATTGAATCCATAATAAAAAAAGTGGCCCAGAGCGAAGAATTCAAGTTAATTGACTCATCATTTACAGCATTGACGTATGATTTCCCTAATGCTCAAATTGCAAATCTGGTCTATGACAAACTTTTCGAAGCCGGTTTCCAAACAGCCAAAGCTTCGGTAGAACCTGAAAATACGCAGATCATAGTCAGACTCGGTATTGCAGACTGGATTAAAGAAAATTTTTCTGAATATTTTGTGGACAATCCGTTCAATGTCTTAAAAGAGGATAAGGTTGGTCCAAAAATAGGTCAGGAATTAAAGACAGACGCAATCATCGCCGTAATGTTGTCGCTGCTTGTAATTCTTATCTATCTCGGATTCCGCTTTAAATTTATCTTTGCACTCGGTGCAGTTATAGCTCTATTTCACGATGTGTTAATAACGCTGGGTCTTTTTGCTGCTTTATACGGATTGATACCAGGATTAAATCTGGAAATATCAATCAGTGTTGTCGCTGCATTTCTCACCCTCGTTGGATATTCTATTAACGATACTGTGATTGTTTTCGACAGAGTAAGGGAGGAAATCAAAATTCATAAATCACTTCCTTTAATAGAGAACATAAATAGAGCAATTAATAAAACATTAAGCCGTACAATTATTACGGTTTTAACCACTTTATTAACAGTAATAGTTTTATTAATATTTGGCGGAGAGGTATTAAGAGGTTTTGCTTTTGCGTTATTAATCGGTATGATTACTGGAACCTACTCTTCTATTTTCATCGCGAGCGCATTTGTGCTTGAAATGGCAAACAGGTCAGCCAAAAAAGTTGAATTCTAAAATAAAAGCCGCTGATATCAGCGGCTTTTTTATTTTATCACTTTGGCAACTATGTAAGTTAAATCGTCGCTCTGTTCAGCTCCCTTTGTATGATCATCCAAACTTTCTTTAATAATTCTCATGGCATCATAAGGCGATTCTTCTTTAAAATGTTTTACTAGCTGTTCGAATTTTTCATCTGTGTATTCATTGTTATCCTTGTCCATTGCTTCTGTAATTCCATCGGTATACAAAATAAGGAAATCCCCTTTTTGAAGTTTGATTGTTTCAGATTCATAAGGAATTGTGGTTGGTAAAAAGCCAATAATCATCCCTCCCTTTTTTAGTTTAGTGATTTTACCCTCTCTAATTATGAACGGCGGATTATGACCAGCATTGACATAAGTTAATTCTTTTGACTTTATATTAAATACCGACCAGAAAAAAGTAACGTAATTTCCCATGGTTGTATTTTCAGCAATTAAGTCATTAATTAAATTTGTCGCTCGGTCGAGGGGCAATTTCATTTTACAAATTGTTTTAATAAATGCCTGAAGATTTGCCATCAGCAATGATGCAGGCACTCCTTTACCTGATACGTCTGCTATTGCAATCAATAGATTCTCATCGTCGAGTTGAATAATATCGTAATAATCTCCACCGACAATTTTTGCCGATTCGCTAAATGCAGCAATCTCAATTGTATCAAACTTTGGTATGTATTTAGGAAGTAAATTTTTTTGTATTGTTCGGGCAGTTTCAAGATCTTTTTCCATTCTTTGTTTTTCAAGCGCAGTTTCGAATAGCAATGCATTTTCAATCGATATTATGGCAATACTTCCCAGCGAAGAAATAAATTCTATGTCCGTCTTCTCGTATTTTTTACTATTCTTTCTTTCACCCAGCATAATTAGTCCTTTGGTTTCGCCTTTGATCTGCATTGGCACAATCAATTCAACACCCAATTCGTTCAACGGAATTAATTCGTCTTTAAACTGACGTCCGACTATAACATTATTAATTTTCTTGGCATCACAATTATTCAAAAAAGCTGTTATTTTATTTTTGTCGAATTTCGTTTCGAGTATTTGGTATTTTTCGCCACTACAAATTACAATGGCAAATTCCGAAACTGTCATCTGACCGATTAATGAAAATGCCAGCAGCTTACCAATCGTTTCAATCTTCAATAAGCCGCTGAATTCTTTGCTTAAGTCGAAGAGTGAACTTAATTGATTAACTTTCGAATCAAGTTCCCTGTTGACTCTTTTTAGTTCTTCTACAGTCAGGGAATTCTCAATTGCCGTAGCTCCGATATTGATTATTGTACCCAGAAATTCGATGTCCGTTTTGTTATACTCTTCGCCTATCAATTTTTTACCAAGAAAAATCATACCGATTGTTCCGGTAGTAGAGTTAATTTCCTTACGAATTGCGAACTGACAATTCCTCATAAAATTATCGAGCGTCTCGTCGTTCGAATTTAACTTTTCTGGAATTTTAGGAGCATTGATAAAACCTTTCGTCAGATTTATATATGGCTCCCCCTCCCTGTCAAACAATACGACCATTCCTCTGGATGTATGGAATTTACCCATACATGTCAACAGTATATTGTTGAGTATGAAATTGATATCGAGGCTTGAGTTGATAAGATTGCTGAAATCGACGAGAGCCGATAGATTTCTCAACAAACCAATATTATCGGTTCTATCCATCAAGAGTTCTTAAGATATTTGACTAAAGTTACTCTGTTTTTGCGATTGTCTTCAACAGAATAGACTACCTCATCCATTAGTTTTTTCATCAAATAGATACCGAGACCTCCGACCTTTTTTTGTTTATAAAATTCCTGGACGTCGGGTATCGGGATTAAATTCGGATCGAAGCCGTTGCCTTCGTCTGTAATTGTAACCGTAAATTTATCATTGATAAAGATAATTTTGATATCGATCACGCCTTCGGGCGAGTAGTGATATGCATGCTTTATTATATTTGTACAAGCTTCGTCCACAGCCAGAATAATCTGTTCTACTTCGTCTTCGCCGAAGCCACACTCAAAAGCACTTTCCTTCACAAATTTTCTGACTTTTGCCAGATTTTCCGTGCTGCTGTATACTTTAAGTTGTTTTTGCAATCTGTCGTTTTTCAAGATTTACTCAGCTCATTAAACTTATTAATAGCTTCGTTCTCATCTTTGTAGAATTCGTAAAGGAGGGGAAACCCGAGCAGGTCAAAAATATTATATACGTTTTCTTTAAGATTGGCAAATTTTATATCGCCGTTGTTTTCTCTCATCGTTTCGACATAAGCCATGAACACACCGAGTCCTGCACTGCTTATATAATTTAGTTGATCGAAATTGACTACCACTTTGTATTTATTTTCCTGGATCAATTTGTTGAACACATTTTCAAGCTCTGGAGCTGTGTGAGCATCCAGATAACCTTTTAATTCTACAATGCTAACGGAACCGGCATGCCTCAAGCCGACATTAAAATCTGCCATTTATAATTCTCCGTTTTAATAATTTTATTTACCCCATCTAATGATAACAAGAGTGATATCATCGTGTTGAGTATTGTCTTTCGAAAATAAAGTGATCTCTTTTACAATCTCGTTTGTAATTCCGTCGAGTTTTTTACTACAGTTCGAGGAAATTATCTTTTCAAAACGGTCATAACCAAAGTCTTCATTCATTGAATTTTTAGCTTCTGGAATTCCGTCAGAATAAATTACAAAAAGGTCGCCTTGTTTCAAATTAATTTGTAACTCTTCGAGAGAATTTTCAAATTTATCGGAGTAATCGAGTCCCAAGCCGATACCCTTAGGCAGGAGTCTCGATATTTTCCCACCGCTACAATAAATAATAGGTGTGTGCCCTGCCCTTGCAATTTTAACTTCACCTTTTTCATAATCGAGTATCCCGTATACGGCAGTAACAAAGTTTTTTTTATCCAGGCTATCTTTAAGAATTTCATTTGCTTTAATCAGGAGCTGGGTCGGTGAATTTACAATCTTAGCAAGCGATTCGAAAATCCCCTTCAGTTCGGCCATTATAAACGCTGCGGAAATTCCTTTACCTGATACATCAGCCACAATAAAACCGAGTCTGTTGTCGGAAAGTTCAAAGAAATCATAATAATCTCCGCCCACTTCAAATGCAGGGATAAAGAGAGCAGTTAATTCATACTTATCGGAGACGGGAAACATTACGGGCAATATTTTACGTTGTACGTCTCTGGCAACATCGAGTTCCTTTTCAAGACGTTCTTTTTCAATCGATTCGGCTATAAGTTTGGCATTTTCGAGCGCTACCGAAGCATAATCTGCATATGTTTGAAGAGTATTCTTTTCATCTTTGTCAAAGTCGACTTCGCTGTATCTTGCTGTAAATAAATAGCCGCTCAATTTACTGTGAACATTCAATGGGGCTACGGCGACTGTACGGAAGTCAAATTGATCGTCGATTTCATGCGCATTCGTAATCGAATAGACGCCGTTGACGGAATCTTTCAGAAACAATTCTGCAGCTCGCCGTGCTTCAACATAACCGATATTGTTAACTGCATTTACTTCAATTCCGTCTTCGCTAATTGTTACAAGCCACGCAGCATTTGAATTGCAAATCTTTGTAGTAAAATTAATTATTGAATCAGCCAGTTCCTTAAAATCAAAAACCTGAGTAATCAGTTTTGTAAGATCCATTAGCGAGGAAATTTCTTCGGAACGTCGATCAAAAGCTTCGGCTGTCGGAAGATGAAATAAGGTAGTGAAAAAAATAACGCCGAAATAAATCATGCCATATATCATCACCAGACTAAATACAGAATAAAGTCCTACCGACAGCTTAAACAGAATCATTTTAATTACGCTGCTTTCGCTCAAAAGACCAAAATTAAAACCAAATAATATTGAAAGTATAATTGATATCAGGAGGAGATACAATTTCTGTTTTTTGGTAAGGAATGCAATCCACGATACTTTTAGAGAATTCAAAGAGATAAGCACAATAGTGACAATATAGAATGCATCGTGTATAAAGTCCAAAGACGAATTCAAATTTGCAAGCTCTGAGAAAAAAGTCATTACAAAAAAGAATAACATTGTATTGAAATAGAGCGATTGGTCTTTCTTTTGTCGCAAGTAATAGAGTGTGCGGAATGTTGAAAAGATATATGTAAGAACAATTATGAAAATGTAGTTCGAAACCGTAATAAAAAGAGTATTTACGGCGCCTGTATCTGACTTAATTGAATTGCCATCGTCAAAAGCTGAATTGGCGAGTGAAATAATAAAAAAGACCATTGCACCGAGTATACCCGCATTCAAAACTAACGAAAGCGGTGCATCTTTTCTTAATTCTGTATATGGCGAAATATAATTATAGATGAAGAAAATAGTGAAGAAGACAAGTACTTCATTAAATAATAATATAAATGGATTGGAGTGAATAGGGAAAATAAAATTATAAATCAGAAGAAGAACCGAGACAACAACTGCATTTTCGAGACTGCGGCTTCGTGTTAATTTTATAATACTTTTAAGATTCATGGATTCACTTTTTCTGTTTAGAAACCGAGTCGGCATAACTACGAGCAATCGAGTCGATTTTTCTTCCGAATTCTTCCCAGTCAATCTCATCTTTAGCCCGTACTGCTTTTAACGCAGCTTTAATCATTTCTGAAGGGTCGACGTGATGTCGGCCGTACTTAAATTTTTTCTCAACCGAAACTTTTGCCTCGAGTAGTCTGGGAAGCTCTATTTGAATTCGTTGTAATTCTTCATTCAACTCTCCCATTTCGATTCTGAAATCTTCTGCATCCTTGTAGTAATTTTCCGCATATGGTATGCATACCTTAAATTTATTGGAATCAAAATTGAAGTTTATTTTGGAATGTTCTTTCAATAATTCGAATTTGATATTGCCTGCAGCGGGCACTCCTTTTATGCCGGTATGCATAAATTCCTTGTCTAATGCCTGAGTATCGATTTCTCCCATCGCAAAAAAGACTGTGTCGGGAGTAACAAACAGAAACCTGTTATCACTAACTTTCTGGATATTCTCCACGAAATCTGTTAGTTCTTGCTCTTTTGGCAAGTAATTGTTGGCAAAAAGTATATCAATTTTGTTTTTATCAATCTTCGAAGCAAATTTAATCAAGTCGGCAAGTAATGCTTTTTGAAGTTCAGACAATCTGGGATTGAATGCCAGTGTTTGATTGTCGTCTGTAAGTATTGAATAATAAATTTGTCTTTTATAGTAATCGAGCAGTGAGTCGACTCTCTGCTTCTGGTTTTTGTTTAGTTTGAGATAATCCGTAAATAATTTATAATGGTTTTGTTTAACTTCGGCGGGTAATGTTTTTATTTCGTAGACCACATCACGCTTTGCAGGATCGTCCGATATCATTACAATTTCGTTATTAACTTTGTCGATGGGCAGGTATTTGTAGAGCGCAAAGTTAAAGACATCCTCGTTGCTGATCTCGGTTTTGTAAAAAAGAGGTTTGAGATTCCCTGTATAGAAGGAGATAATATCATTCTGTCTTTCTTCAATAAATTCTTCAATATTTTCTTTGTTGAATTTGAATACCAGCATTAATATGATTGTCAATAAAATGATCGGTAGAATTGGCAGGAATCTTTTAATATTTTCTTTCTGATTTTTGTTCATTATCTATTCATTTCTTTGTAATATGGTTCGAGAATAACTTTCAACGCCTCGCGGGCTCTGAATATTCTCGATTTAATTGTGCCAACTTCGGTATTAAGTTGTTCAGCAATCTCCTTATAAGTAAATCCGTCTATATCTCTTAAAACGAGAGGCACTTTCAGATTTTCAGGTAATCTTTCAATCGCCTTTCTGACAATTTTCTGTAAATCGATATTTTCAGAAAAAGATTTAACACCGTACTGGCGATCGGTATCTTCAAGCGGTGAAAAAATGCTGCGCACTCTTTTCTTCCTCAAGTAATCGTGACATCTGTTTACGGTAATTCTATAAATCCAGGTTGTAAATTTAGATTCAAACCGGAAGTCTTTCAGTTTATTATAAACGTTTATAAAAACATCCTGTGAAATATCGTCAACAAACTCATTGTCGCCCAAAGTAAGAAAGACAAGATTTCTTACTTTGTCTTTATGCTTCAAAACAAGAACTCTAAATACCGACTCGTCTCCGTTAATAAACTTTTCAATCAGCTCAAAGTCTTCATCGTGCAGATTATCAATCTTCTCTTCATTATTATTAAGCAAAGTCATAGTTTTAGACGTTGTAAAAAAATTAATGTTTCTCTTGAGGAAATATTTCTTTATTTTTACAATAGTATTCGATAATTTAGATACTAATATAATTATTAATAATGAATAATCTGCAAATCGAGTAATAATAGAATTGATAAATTTAAGGAGAACTCATGAAAATTAACACATATGAAAAATACGGAGCAGTAGTAATCGAGTTAAAAGGGAATGTAATGGGCGGGCCGGAAGCTCAGGAATTCAGCGATTTACTGCACAAACTCCTTGACGAAGGTAAAAAAAATGTAGTTGTCGACCTCTCCGGTTGTAAATTTATGAACAGTTCAGGGCTCGGTATGCTTATAAGCGGATATACCACGATGAAAAATGGCGGTGGTAACTTTAAACTTGCTAACGCTACCGATAAAATCGAAAGTCTACTGGTAATTACCAAACTAATAACTATTTTCGAGCATTATCAATCTGTTGAGGAAGCTGTAAAAAGTTTTTCCGAAAAATAATTTCCTAATTCCGTTTTATTCTTGATAGTACGGGGAAGGGGAAATTTAATAGTTTGTGGTTTACCCACCTTTTTATAATTAATGGAGATAAAGATGAGCGTTACCGTAATAGTTGGTAGCCAATGGGGTGACGAAGGCAAAGGCAAAGTTGTTGATATACTTTCAGAACGATACGACATTGTAGCCCGTTATCAGGGCGGGGCAAACGCAGGACATACCGTTCAGGTAGGCGATAAACAATACATTCTCCATTTGATCCCATCCGGTATATTACGCGAAAATATTATTTGTGTTATAGGAAACGGAGTAGTAATCGACCCGAAAGCTTTACTCGAGGAAATAAAACTGCTCGAAGAGATGGGAATCAATATAAAGGGCCGATTATTTATTAGTCATAATGCTCATCTTATAATGCCCTATCATAAATTGCTCGATTCATTAAATGAAAGCAGTTCAACAAAAATCGGTACCACAGGCAGAGGCATTGGTCCATGTTATATCGATAAATATGCACGCAAAGGAATTAAAATCGTCGACTTGCTCGATAAGAAAGTGTTAGAAGAAAAAATTAAAATAAATCTCGAAGAAAAAAATGCCATAATTCGAAAAATCTATAATCGCGAGGAACTGGACGTCGACGAGATTATTAAAGAATATACTGACTTCGACCGAAAAATTGATCAATATATAACCGATACATCAGTGCTTTTAAACAATGCAATAAATGAAGGCAAATCAATTCTGCTCGAAGGAGCACAAGGTACATTACTCGATGTCGATTTCGGCACATACCCGTATGTAACTTCTTCAAATCCGACATCAGGCGGTGCAGCAACTGGTACGGGAATTCCACCCACGAAAATTGATTCGGTTATTGGTATTGTAAAAGCTTATACTACACGAGTAGGGCTTGGACCTTTCCCTACCGAGTTGAAAGGAGATCAAGCTGAAGAATTACGTAAGGCTGGTATTGAGTTCGGCGCTACGACCGGCAGACCACGACGCTGCGGCTGGTACGATGCATTCTTGGTTAATTATTCAAGAATGATTAACGGTATCGAAAGAGCTGCCATTACCAAACTCGACGTACTCAGCTACCTCGACGAAATTAAAGTGTGTGTCGGCTACGAAATTAACGGCAAGAAACTTAAGTCGTATCCTACGGATGTCAATAGATTGGAAAATGTAACTCCCGTTTATGAAACACTCAAAGGATGGAAAAAAGACATATCAAAAATTAAATATTACGACGACCTTCCTTCGGAAGCAAAAGAGTATTTAACATTTATATCTCAACAGAGCGGATTTGAAATCAAAATGATTTCAGTAGGTCCCGCAAGAAGTCAAACTATTGAATTATAATATTTCTTCCACTTACGGAAGAACGTTATGAATAAATTGAGCAACTCGACAACATCAAAAATTAAGTTTGCTCTCCTCTTTATTGGTTCACTAATAGCTCTCGGCACCTGGTATTACACACAGTATCTCGTCAATAAATTGCAGGAAAGAGAAAAGGAGATAATTCAGTTATACGCAAACAGTCTGGAATATATAGCACGTCCCGACGAAACTGGGAGCGACATTACATTTATATTCCAGAATCTGATACAGCGAATCGATTTTCCTCTCATCCTAACCGACGCTCAAGGCAATATCGTTTCTACTGAAGCAGGCATCGGTTATAAGAATATCTATTTCGAGCCCAACATACCGAAAGAGAAATTATTCGAATTACTCACTGAAATGTTAAAAGAACTTAAGAGTGAACATCCCCCCATCGAAATAAAAGCTCCTGACGGAAAGGTAATACAGTTAATTTATTATGGCGATTCCACTGTGGTTCGTAAATTACGTTATTATCCATACCTTCAAATTCTTTTTGCGATTGTTTTCATACTGATAGCATATACTGGATTTAACTTTATCCGCAAAAACGAACAGAGCCGCATCTGGGTAGGTATGTCGAAAGAAACCGCACACCAACTGGGCACGCCGATTTCTAGTCTTATGGGCTGGAATGAAATCCTCAGAATCAATTATGACAACCCCGATAAAGTACTTGATATAGTAGACGAAATTTCGAACGATCTCGAACGCCTGAACAAGATTACGATGCGTTTTTCAAAAATTGGCTCCAAACCTGAGTTAAAAGTTGAATCGCCCTATGAAATAATTGAAAACGTAATTCGATATTTCGAACGACGCCTGCCACATATAGGTAAGAACATCAATATTTCAATAACGGGCGATGCTTCGTTAAAGGCTCTTCTCAATAAAGAATTATTCGAATGGGTAATCGAAAATTTGATTAAAAATGCTCTCGACGCCATCGAAAACGAAAACGGGTCGATCGAATTCAACATCAAACAAAAAAACGATTTACTCGTAATCGACATTAAAGACACAGGCAAAGGAATTGAAGCACGTAATAAAAAAGAAGTTTTCAAACCTGGTTATTCGACAAAGAAAAGAGGTTGGGGTTTGGGTTTAAGCCTTTCGAAAAGAATTATTGAAAATTATCACGACGGTAAAATCTTTGTAAAAGAATCGATAATAAATAAAGGTACTACCTTCAGAATCATTCTAAAAAGAAATATTTAACTTTTTTTTATCGCTACTTTTACCACTACCATTCATAAGAAAAAATTTCTGCATTTTTTTAATTTTTGAAAAATATTCGGACTTTGGATAGGATTATATGAGCAATAAAACAATTTTAATTTGGCACGCTCCTTGTGGAAATTAAATTAAGTATACATAACTTACATAACCCTCCTAAAAACTAACCTCGCTGCTATGGTGTCGCCCTCCACCATAGCAGTGTTTTTTTTAAATAGAATTTGGTTAAATTTGTCACTTCATTATCAATCATATTGGAAATAAGATGAGCTCTAATCACAGTAAACGCCCATCGTGGGACGAGTACTTTTTAAAGGTTGCAATGCTTGTTTCGGAAAGAGCTACTTGTCTAAGGATGCATTGCGGATGCGTACTTGTAAAAGATAAGCAAATTTTATCGACAGGTTATAACGGTTCTATTCCGGGCGACGACCACTGTGAAGATGTAGGTTGTTTAGTAATCGACAATCATTGTGTAAGAACCATCCATGCCGAAATGAATGCTCTCTTGCAATGTTCTTCACACGGAATTAGTACTCAAGGCGCTACGGCTTATGTAACTAACATGCCGTGTACCAATTGTGCCAAAGCACTCATTACAGCCGGAATTAAAGAAGTTGTAATATTTTCAGATTATCATGATACACTTGCAGAAGAATTTTTCAAACGTGCTCATGTTGAATTGAAAAGACTGCCAATGCCGGAAAAAATCATTAAATACGATATCGAGAATTTTACCTCCATTAAAAAATAAAAAGTTACGAGAAATGAAACTCACAAAAGAATATATAAAGAAATATTTCAAGAGTGAAAACTTCTTCAATCGGGAATTGAGCTGGCTGGAATTTAACAGACGTGTACTCGAAGAAGCTACCAATCCGAATCTGCCTCTACTCGAAAGAGTAAAGTTCATCTCCATCTTCTTTTCGAATCTCGACGAATTTTATATGATTCGTGTTTCTGGTTTGAAAGAGCAAATTAGAGCGCGGGTTTTTGAAACTTCAATTGACGGACTTACGCCGTTAGAACAGCTCGCAAAAATTGAAGAAACCGTCCAGCCTATGGTTAAACAAATTTACAATTACTGGCACACGACAGTAATTCCTGAGCTTAGAGACAATAACATTTATATTTGCGACATCAATGAACTGACACAAGAAGAAAAAGATGGTCTTAACAAATATTTTCTGAAAGAAATTTATCCCGTTCTTACTCCACTTGCATTTGACCCTGGAAGACCGTTTCCATACATATCGAATCTCAGTCTTAGCTTTGCAATTCTGGTAAAAAAACCAGATGGCGAGAAACATTTTGCCAGAGTAAAAATTCCGAGCATTTTACCGAGACTTTTGAGAATCGACCATATTATTGGTTGTAATTCTTCTTCTCAGAATAGTAATACTATTAAATACGTGTGGATTGGCGATCTTATAAAGTCCAATTTACACATCCTTTTTCCGGGACTCGATGTTGTAGAAGCATATCGATTCAGAATTACACGAAATACCGATCTCGAAATTCAGGAAGACGAAGCCGACGACTTGCTGCAGTTAATCGAAGAAAATATTCGCCTGCGAAAGTTTGGTTCTGTAGTAAGACTTGAAGTCGAAAGCAATATGCCTGATTATATGCTCGATACACTCGTCGAAAATCTCGAGATAACACGCAACGATGTACACATTATTGACGGCAATCTGGGACTTGCCGATTTAATGATTTTATACGACCTATCACTCCCCCACTTGAAAGAAAAACCTTTTTATCCAGCGCCTTCTATTAATCTTGATGAGGAAGAAAATATTTTTTCGTTAATTGCGAAGAAAGACATTCTTTTAAATCATCCTTATGAATCATTCACGCCAGTGGTGGATTTTATTAAAGAAGCTTCGAGAGATCCCGACGTTCTGGCAATAAAACAAACACTTTACAGAATAGGCCAGAATTCACCTATTGTAAAATACCTGATAGAAGCTGCTGAAAGCAAAAAGCAGGTAGCCGTTCTTGTAGAATTAAAAGCACGATTTGACGAAGAGAATAATATATACTGGGCTCGAGAACTCGAAAAAGCCGGTGTGCATGTTGTATATGGACTTGTTGGTCTTAAAACACATGCAAAAATGACGCTCGTTGTTCGCAAAGAACCTGATGGCGTTAAACGATATGTGCATCTTAGCACCGGCAATTATAATACAACAACTGCAAAGTTATATACCGACTTAGGACTTTTCACTGCCGACGAAGAAATTTGCGCCGATGTTTCGGAAATTTTTAATTATCTGACCGGATACTCCGAACAAAAAAAATTCAGGAAATTGTCGGTTGCCCCAGTAAACAAAAGACAAACGTTTTTGGAGCTTATAAACCGTGAAATAGTGAATGTAAAATCGGGTGGCAAAGGTAGGATGATTTTCAAGCTCAATTCGCTGGTCGATCCGATAATAATAGCCTCACTTTACGAAGCTTCTAATCAAGGGGTAAAGATTGATCTAATTGTAAGAGGAATTTGTTGCCTGGTACCACAAGTTCCAGGTTTGAGTGAAAATATTAGAGTAATCAGTATAGTCGGCCGTTTTCTGGAACACAATAGAATCTATTACTTCTACAACAACGGAAATGAAGAACTTTATTTGAGCAGTGCGGATTTAATGCAAAGGAATCTCGATAGACGCGTCGAAGTTACATTCCCTGTAGAAGATCCCAAACTGCGTAAATTCATAAAAGAGAAAATTCTAAATACATGCTTGCGGGACAATCAAAAAGCAAGAATTTTATTGCCTACAGGCAAGTATGTATTTAATCATCCGGTTTATACGGAAAAACCTTTAAATCATCAAGAATACTTAATTAAATATGTAACCCAAGCACACATGAAATCTACCCAAGCAAAGAATAAATAATCAGGCAAAGAAATTCCACAGCTGCGTAGTAGTATAGCAGGCCAGCAAGCCTAAAGCTATCGGTAGTAATGTTGCAACCACAGTCCATTTAATACTCTTAGTTTCTTTATAGATGGTGTAAATAGTAGTAGAACAAGGATTATGTAATAAACTGATTAACATCAAATTAATTCCCGTCAAAGCCGTCCACCCTCCAAGTTTTAACAATTCAGCTACATCTGCCGGATTATCCATTTCGAACATCACACCTGCGCCTGCTCCTACTCCACTTATTTTCAAAGATAAAACTGTCAACATTAATATTGTCGGTATCACAATTTCATTAGCAGGGATTGCTATTATATAAGCTAAAATTATTACACCATTCAATCCAATCAACATAGCATAAGGATTAGCCCAGTCGATAAAATGTTCGGCTATGCTAATGCCATCTATATTAATATTTGCAACTGACCAGATTACTATGCCCGCTGGAAATGCAAATACAATAGCCCGCCATAAAACAAATATTGTACGGTCAATCAATGATGTATACAAAATTTGCAGTATTCTCGGCGGCCGATAAGGTGGCAATTCAAGACTGAATGCAGAAGGCTCGCCCTTCAATACAGTGCGCGTAAGTCCCCATGATACTACCAAACTGAGAACTACTCCTAAAACAGCAATAGCGACAACTGCCCCTGCTGATGCAATACCTGCTAAATATGGCGGCACGAGATTACCTATAAATATGGATGCAATCAAAATTTGCGTAGGCCATCTTCCGTTACAAAGCGAAAAATTGTTAGTAATAATTGCAATTAATCTCTCACGAGGACTATCGATTATACGGGCAGCAATAACTCCTGCGGCGTTACAACCGAATCCCATACTCATTGTAAGTGCCTGCTTTCCGTGAGCGCCTACCCGTTTATATATTCCATCCATATTGAATGCAACTCGCGGCAGATATCCAAAATCCTCGAGTAGAGTAAATAACGGGAAAAAGATTGCCATAGGCGGTAACATTACACTTACAACCCATGCAACCGCCAGATATCCACCGTCAATTAATGCACCTGTAAGCCATTCAGGTGAGGATAACGAAACAAATAAATTTTTTATTAAAGGATGAAGAGTATCAACCAAAACTGTCGCCAGGAAAGAGGAAGGATAATTTGCCCCGACAATCGTTATCCAGAATACGATAGCCATCAGTAAAAACATTATTGGTAATCCCGTCCATTTGTTCGTAACAATCTTATCAATTAAATAATCGATATTTTTACGGGATATTTTATCTGCATCATTTTTACTTACAACTTTTCTGCTTATTTCTTCGGCGCTTTTATAGATGCTTTCTAAAAGCGAATCGTGTAAGTTTTCACCAACTTCCCACCGAAGTTTTTCGGCTTCTTCGATAATTAATTCACGTTCGTTTTTCATGGATCAACCTTCCATCTCTTCTAAAATTAATTTACCTATTTCCCCACTGCGTACTGCGTCAATTATTTTCTGGTCGCCCTCAAGTAATCGCAGGGCAATCCAGCGTGTATTAGGGAGCTCGGGGAACAAGGCTTTAATTTTACTTTCTAATTTTTCGACTGCCGGCGCCACATTTTTGAAATTTGTATTTACTCTGTATGGCTTACATTTAATTTCTCCTGTAACAACTTTATGGATAGTTTCTAGTAATTCAGGTATTCCCTCCTTCTGACGTGCGGCAGTTGGGACTACTGGAATACCGAGAATCTCCGAGAGCTTTATGTGATCAACTTTTATATTATGCCTTCTTGCTTCATCAATTAAATTAAGACATAAGATGGCGCGATCTGTTATTTCGAGTACCTGGAGTGTCAAATTTAAATTGCGTTCCAAGCGCGTGGCATCGGCTACTATTATTGTTACATCCGGTTTGCTAAACAGAATAAAATCCCGTGCAATTTCTTCGTCTGTACTCGTAGACAGGAGCGAATATGTTCCTGGTAAATCGACAATTTTGTATTTGTGTCCCAAATAACTAAATGCCCCCTCAGTTCTTGTAACTGTTTTACCAGGCCAATTACCGGTATGCTGTTGCAAGCCCGTCAAACTGTTAAATACAGTACTTTTCCCGGTGTTCGGATTCCCTGCTAAAGCAATAATAAAATCCACATTGGTCATGTCGATACCGAGTTTTACCAAATTCTTTGAATCGTGAGTAGTATTCATTTATCTTTCCCGATTTTTCTTATAAATATATAATCCGATTGATTTTTACGTAAAGCAATCAGAGTACTTCTCAATTCGTAAGCTACGGGGTCATTACCAAGACTTTTCAAGACGGCTCGAATGCGTGTGCCCGGCACAATCCCGAAATCAAGTAATCGCCTTCTTTGCATTCCTCTCAATGCCTTTGAAATTCCGACAACCTCGGCTTCCTCACCTACTTCGAGACTCGATAAGGGTAGGTAATCCTGTTTAATAATCTCATCTTTATTTAGTGGTACGATAGAAATGTTATCCGCCGCTTCATTCGAAATAAATTGATGCTTGCCATCGCCTTTTATTTCGATACCACCCTCGAATTTATCTTTTATTTGAATTTGCATACCAGGATAAATACCAGATTCTGAAATCTCCTTGTACAAATTTTTAGGTTCATCTTCGATATGAACTATATTGCCAAAATCATTGATTTCCAACTTTGACAAAGGAATACCGTTATGTGAATAAATTTCTCCTTTTGCTGTAGGAATTGGGTCACCGTGAGGATCTCGCAAAGGATTACCAAGTTGAGCCGCAAGTTCTCTGGCTTTGTCATCATCAATTTGATGCTCTTTTTCCTCGGCTATTTTATGCCATTCGGTTTCGTTTATACTCGTGTTTTCTGCAAAGTATTTTTCAAGCAGACGGTGAACCCTCACAATTTTTAAAGCATAGGAACGGCCATTTTTTGTAAGTTTTTGTTTGCCATCTACATTCTGAGTAAGCCCACTGGCTTCAAGCTTTTTAATTAATCTCGCTGCTCGTTTGGTGGATATTGACAATACTTTCGAGAGTGTATTCTCATCAGTTTCAATACTTGTTTCTTCAGAATTATAAAGATGTTTCAGTGTATCTTCAATTAATTCCTTGTCAGAAATTTCCCACCTTCTGCCCAACAATTTTTTAATCCATATTGCCATCAGCACAACTAATACTGTTAATATAAAATAAAGAACCATCACATTTCCCCCTTGGTTAATTCTTTCACAAGCAGGTTACTTGCGGCTTTTTCACTTAAAATAGTCTCTTTCTTGCCATAATTTATTTTGATCGAATTGTCGTATCGAATTCTGTCGATAAATTCAAACTCAGTATCCAATAGCAAACCAATGTCTGTTAAATATTTAATTAGATCGACATCTTTGTCATCTACCTGCTTTAATTTATATCTTTTGCCTTCGGTACACTCGAGCATTGGAATCAACATATCGGCGCCTTCAATAGTCCCATCTTTTTTCGGTATAGGATGACCGTGAGGGTCAAACCTCGGATAACCCAGATATGAATCGATTTTGTCGATTAAATATTCCGAAGTGTGATGCTCCAGTCTTTCCGCTTCATCGTGCAATTTACTCCATGGAATTTCTAGTACCGATTGCAAAAACAGCTCCCAAAGACGGTGTTTTCTGAGCACTTTCAATGCTTCGTGTTCACCTCGCCTCGTCAATTTCATCCCTTTATATTTCTCGTATATTATCAAACCTTCTTTAGAAAGCTTTTTTGCCATGTCGCTTATAGCAGAGTTAGATACATTTAATTCCTTAGCTATCTGCGAGGTTGAAGCTGCAATGCCACGTGCATTGTAATTGTAAATTAATTTCAGATAATTTTCTTTCGAAATAGTCGTCATAAGCAAATTTTTTTGCCGAAATTTAAGCTTACTTAACTTTATTGTCAAGTATATTGCATTATTTTTTTATGCTCATTTAATTCATCTTTCACTTACGAACCGAGATGTGAGAAAATTTGTTTATTATGTAGTCTAATCAAAAATTAGTATTTTTGTATCTTAAAAATGGAGGATAAATGTCGGAGCTTAAAAAAATAGATATACTCGATGCATTGCGGAACGTGATTGATACTGCTACGGGAAAAGACATTGTATCGGCAAATTTTATAAAGAATATTGATATATACAATTCTTCTGTTACAGTAGAAATAGACTTACCTACTTCTACATCGAGCTATCAGAATAAAATCAGAGAAGAATGTATAGCTGAAATAAAAAAAGCGTTGCCGGATATTGGCAATATCGAGATCAAGAATAAATCGACAGCACAAAAAACAACAGCTACTGCAAATTCCCTTCTCCCAGATGTAAGATATACAATTGCTATTGCAAGCGGTAAAGGTGGAGTCGGGAAAAGCACAGTATCGGTTAATCTGGCGGTAGCCCTTGCTAAGGAAGGTGCCAGGGTTGGTTTGATTGATGCTGATGTTTATGGTCCGAGCATCCCTCTAATGCTTGGAATCGATAAGAATCCCCGAATTTATCAAGATCCTCTAACAGGGCAAATGCTGCCACTCGAAAGTTACGGTATTAAAACTATTTCAATCGGATTTTTAATTGACGAGGATTCACCTGTAATCTGGCGCGGACCAATGGCAAGTGGAGCAATTAAACAATTCATGACAGACGTCAACTGGGCTCAACTTGATTACTTAATTTTTGACCTTCCTCCAGGGACTGGTGACATACAACTTACACTTGTACAGACAATCCCTTTAAGTGGGTCAGTAATTGTTACTACGCCTCAGGATATATCGCTTGCCGATGTAAAAAAAGCAGCGCGAATGTTCCAGAAGGTAAATGTGCCAATTCTTGGAATAGTTGAAAATATGAGTTATTTTATCGCTCCGGATACAGGAAAAAAATATGATATATTTGGAAGCGGCGGGGGTGAAAAACTATCTAAAGAATTTTCAGTTCCTCTACTCGGAAAGATTCCAATAAATCCCGATATCCGCGTTGGAGGCGATTATGGAAAACCGATAGTAATTTCAAATCCTGATTCCGAAGAAGCAAAAATTATTCTTGAGATTGCCCGTAACCTAGCAAAACAGGTAGAAGCAAGTTCTCAAAATTCAATTCCTAAAATTGTTTTAGGAAATTAAGAGGTTAGTTATGAACGATAAATTAAAAGAAAAAGTAGAAAAAGCATTGGAAAATATCCGTCCTTATCTACGTGCCGACGGAGGAGATATAGAACTTGTCCAGGTAACCCCGGAGGGGATTGTAGAAGTTAAACTCACCGGAGCCTGTATCGAATGTCCCATGTCGCAAATGACATTAAGAGCTGGCGTTGAAAGAGCTCTTATACGAGAGGTACCGGGAGTAAGAAGAGTTGAAGCTGTGAATTAATTTTCCATTCATAAATTGTGAGTTAATCTATGCGTAAAAAGGTTGTTGCAGGTAACTGGAAGATGAATAACGACCTCGATTCTTCCGTTGCTCTTATTTCAGAAATTAAAAATTTGCTGGCATCAAAATCGTTAAACGTAGAGATTATAATTTGCCCCCCTTTCACCTCGCTTGATGCTGCCAGTAGTTTAATTAAAAACACTCAAATTAAATTAGGCGCTCAAAATATGTATTTTGAAAAGAGCGGCGCATTTACAGGTGAAATTTCACCTCTAATGTTAAAAAGCGTTGGGTGTCAATATGTAATTTTAGGCCACTCCGAAAGAAGGACTATCTTCCACGAATCGAATCAATTAATTAACAAAAAAATTAAAGCTGCCGTTGAAAACGATTTGCATCCCATTTTTTGCATCGGCGAAACACTGGAAGAACGTGAAAACAGAGTTACGTTTAAAGTTATCGAAACACAGGTGCGCGAGGGACTGCAAGGTCTCAACGCTGACGAACTTAAAAATCTGATCATTGCATACGAACCAGTCTGGGCTATCGGTACCGGAAATACGGCAACACCTGAACAGGCCCAGGAAGTCCATGCATTCATTCGCAAACTGATAGGAGAACTCTATTCGACCGAATTCGCAGAGAAACTAATTATTCAGTATGGCGGTAGCGTTAAGCCAGAAAATTCAGCAGAATTGATGTCCCAACCCGATATCGATGGTGCACTTGTAGGAGGAGCCTGCCTTAAAGCAGACTCGTTCATAAAAATTATCGAATCCGCACAATAAGAGTCATATCAAAATTGATATGCCCCCCTTATTTCTTTATATTTGAGGGTTTATTTTTTATACTTTCCATACAATGATTAAAAATTTGATAATCTTTATAATATTCCTTACAACTTACTTCAACGCCTTTTCCGGTGTTTTAATAAAATCTCTATATTCGGAAAAGAGTTTCAAAATGATTGACTCGACAGCAACTCGCAACGTACTATTCTTAAACAAAAACTGGAAAGTTTACCCGGATAACGAATCAAAAACAAAATTAAACATACCCGCCATTTTCGAAGGGACGTCTTCTATTAATTTCGAAACAAGTTTTTATATTTCTGAAAAAGAAAATAAAACTTACTCCCTCTTTTTCGAAGGAATTAATTACTCTGCAGACATTTCTGTAAATAATTCTTTGATTTTTAAAAAGTCAGCCGCTGAAATTCCTTTCGAAGTAGAGCTTCCATCAGACCTTCTTCGAGTTGGTAAAAATACTCTTATTGTCAAAGTTTATTCCGACGTCGATTCAAAAACTACGATACCTGTTAGACAGCAGTTCCTGACCCCACGTAATTACAATGGCATCATCAGAAACGTATATCTTACTGTAAAGCCCAGAAATTATTTGAAAGAGATTAATTTCAAAACAAATTTTACTCAATCAGGCATTTCGATTGATGCCGCAATTAATCTTTCACTAAATAAGAATTCATATTCAAATTACCGTTTGGAATTCGAATTTCAGCCTGTAAGCAATTCTATTGAGCCAGAAAGATTCTCTTTTACATTGCCTGAGTTGAAAGCAGGTGAAAATAAAAATACATTTAACATAAAATTAAAAAATCCTGCAGTCTGGTCTCCTGAGAATCCCGAATATTATTTAATCAAGACAAGTTTGTTTATAAACGATTCCTTGACAGACCGTACAGTTACAAATTTTGCATTAACGGAATTAAAAGTTAATTCAGGGAAAATTTTACTTAACGGCAGGCATTTTACAATAAAGGGTTCTACTTATTATTTCAACGATGGCGAGTATGATAATTTATCGGCACAAGAAAAGATTAAAGAGCAGCTGATTCGAATTAAGAACGCCGGATTCAATTCAGTACGATTTGCCAAGCAATATCCCAATCCTTATGCAATAAAAATATGCAGAGAGATTGGACTTTTGCCATTGATTGAGATGCCATTAAATTCTGTTCCAGAAGAGATTTTCACGACCAAAGAGTATAGAATGAGGTATAAAGGAATACTAAACGATTTGATCGAAAACTATACTCATTTTTCGAATATTTTCATTGTAGGTCTTGGCAGCTCATTCTTACCTAATTCGGAGGCAACAAAAAATTTCATTGATGAAATTGCTTCTGATATAAAACAAAAAGGCTACGTAACATATGCATCTTTTGCAGGTATCCCCAGCATCTTCTCAAATGCTCTCGATCTATACGGAATTGAGCTCTATTCATACCCAATTGAAAAAATCGAAGCGGAATTTAAAGAACTCAAGCATCCCTATTTTCTAAGCGAGGTAACATATCCCGACTATTATGGAAATGCATCGGGATATTTAGTAAACAATTCCACTCAAGCACAGGCTTATTATTTTGACAAATTTCTGGATATCACGCTTAAAGAGGAGATCGGTTTTATTATAAATACAGTATATAATTTCAAAAGCGCCTATTCTTCTTTTTATGGTGGTTCCTCAGAGAATAATTACACAAGGATTGCGCTATTCAATCGGCCGGATGCAACTAATAGCCTCAGCTATCGAGTTATTGAATCGAGGTTGAAAAATTTATCCAAAGTTACCATTCCAATTGGTACGAGCATAAACGAGAACAAACCATTATTCATATTAATTTCACTTGGTATTTCGATATTAATGGCATTTGTAATTAACTGGCGCAAAAAATTTAAAGACGATTGCAGCCGTGCTTTATTTAGAAGTTATAACTTTTTTGCCGACTTAAGAGATCACAGAATTTTATCGGGTATTCATACTTATCTATTACTCTTTATAGAAGTCGGCTCAATGTCGCTCCTTTTTACAATATTGCTTTACTACTTGCGTACGAATATTTTGTTCGAAAAATTGCTTGTTGATATTGGTTCGTACAAATTAATCGATTTAATGAATTATCTTGCATGGCACCCGGAAGAATCATTTATATTTTTATATCTCTTTTTCCTCGTTAAAATGGTATTCCTTGCTATTGTGCTAAAATTATTTTCATTGCCTTTAAAAAACGAAATTGACTTTCAAACTTTATTTTATGCTATCGTGTGGTCGTTTTTACCCTTCACGATTGTGTTGCCAGTCGAACTGGTATTGTATAAAATACTGGCAATCGATACAATAAACATTATTGCTCTTACGATTTTATTAATGCTTTGTCTCTGGATTTTGTTTAGAATTTTGAAAGCTGTTTATATATTGACGGAATTACATCCGTTAAAAGTTTATTTCTATGGATTTGCTACCATAATTGCAATTTTGTTTTTTATTACTCTTTATTTGCAGGCAACGAATTCGACAGGATATTATATTATTAACACGTTGAAAGAATACGAGACTTTATTACACTAAGAGGCGGAATTGTTTTTATCTAAACTGGAAATATTCGGTTTTAAGTCGTTCGCAAACAGAACCGTAATAAATTTCAATCGCGGTATAACCGGCATAGTAGGGCCGAACGGTTGTGGAAAGACAAATATAGTCGATGCAATTCGCTGGGTTCTGGGCGAACAAAAAACAACGACGCTTCGCAGCGATAAAATGGAAAATGTCATTTTCAACGGCACTCGATTCAAAAAGCCGATGGGAATGTCCGAAGTATCCTTAACTTTAGTAAACGACAAAGGCATTCTTCCAACCGAATATTCTGAAGTTACAATCACACGTCGCATCTTCCGCTCGGGAGAAAGCGAGTATCTGCTCAATAAAAACATTTGCCGTCTGAAAGATATTACTAATCTCTTCATGGACACGGGTATTGGTACTAATGCCTATTCAGTAATCGAACTCAAGATGATCGAAACTATATTAAGTAGCAAAGCAGAAGAAAGAAGGCGATTGTTCGAAGAGGCGGCAGGCGTAAACAAATACAAACTGCGCAGAAGACTTTCTCTAAAAAAGCTCGATGATGTAAAAGCAGATTTGACCAGAGTAAATGATATCGTTTCAGAGGTCGAAAAATCCGTTCGTTCGCTTGAACGACAGGCTAAACGAGCAAATCAATACACTCAAATTCAATCGATTCTTAGAGATAAAGAACTCGACCTCGCCGAACGCGAGTTTGCGCTTTATTACGAAAAGAAAAATCAACTCCATTCAGAAATTGAATCATTTAAAATACAGAAAGATGAAATCGACAAAAAAATACGTGAAATTGAAAATCAACTAATTGACTACAGGAACAAGATTAACGAAGTCGACGCCGCACTTCAGAAGAAAAGAAAAGAAATTTCAGAGATAACAGATTCGATTCACAACAATCAAAAGAGCCTGTCGGTCTCACAGGAACGCCTTAATTCATTGTCATCTAACCACGATCGGTTGATTAACGAAATTGAAGAGTTTCGTAACTTAATTGAAGATACTGAATTTTCAAGGGAAGAAGCAGAACAAAAACTTAAAAATATTGAGACGGAGCTGGAAAACGGTACGACGGATCTGCAAACCACCGAGAAAACAATTGAGACTAAACGTGCAGAGCTTGAATCCAAACGAAAAGAATTAAGAGAACTACAGGAAAAGAGATTTGCAATTCTAAGAGAAATATCGGACAAAGAAAATTATCTTTCAGCTCTCAATAAAGAACTCGATTCACATTCTTCCAGCATTGAACGCTTAAATACCAAGATACAGGATATAACCAACAAAATAGCCAAGACGGTTGGATTTATTGAAGAACTGAACAATGAAAGAAATGAAGCTGAGAAAAAATTAAACGAAGCCGGTCTGGAATTGACCATACGCCAGAAAGAAAAAGCCGACCTCGAAACCGAACTCAATTTGTTAAAAGAATCCGAAATAGAAAAGAAAACCTTGCTCGTTTCCCTGAAGGAAAAAATCGACTTCATCCAGACACTAATTACAAACCTCGAGGGACTCTCAAACGGCTCAAAAATTCTTATAGAAAATGACGAATGGACCGAAAAAGAAAAACTCATCTTTGCCGATGTCGGCAATACAAAAGAAGAATTTAGATTTGCACTCGAAGCAGCTCTAAAATCTGTGCTCAATAACCTTTTGATAGAAAGTACAGACGAGCTCGTAAAAGCAGTCGATTATTTGAAAAAAAACCAGCTCGGCAAAGCTTCATTTTATTTGCTCAAAAACAACCAGGTCAAAACTTCGATTATCGGAAAACTGAACAGTTTTGCACAAAGAAGGCGAGCAAAAAAAATTGAAAAGGAAGAAGGCTTTCTCGGATGGGCAGCTCAATTTGTTGAAACCGATAAAAAATGGGAACCCTACTTTATTCAGATTCTCAATAATATCGGGATTGTAAAGGACCTTAATACCTGCTTACGTCTCCACTCTCTCTTCCCTGATTTTGGATTGGCTACTCTCGAAGGTGACCTTATATTATCCAATGGGATTATCATAGCCGGGTCGCTTCCTAAAGAAGACGAAACTCTCTTCGGAAGGCGTAAACTACTCGAAAATCTCAGAGCACAACTTCCATCACACGAAAAAGAGCTCGAAGAAATTAAAATAAGCATAGAAAAAGTAGAATTGCGGATTTCTGAAATTGACTTAAAACATCTTTCAGAAAGAGAACGACTGATATCAAACGATTTGTTGAACATCGACAAGCAAATTTCACAGCTCGAATTTGAAAAGAAAAAAGCAAATGAGGAGATAGAGAGCTCACGTCACGAAATTACTGAACTGGCCGAGAAGTCGAATATGCTTCAATCCCAGATTTCAGAAATCAACTCAACGCTGGAAGAATTATATATCAGGAAAGAAAAGATTGATTCGGAAATATCGGAATTTGAAACTAACTTGAAAGAATTAGAAGATTCATATAATCTACTTACAAAATCTTTTAACGATAGAAAACTCGAACTGGAACGACTCCGCGGTGAAATTAATAATATAAAGTCTGTAGTTGAACGCTACGAAGTTGACATCATCAATTCTACCAGAGGAATTGAAAAGAGAGAGGCTTCGATCAAAAATAATCAACTTGAAACCGAAGAGCTAAGAACTCGAATTGAAGAATTAATCGCTGAGCTCGATATCCTTGAAGGCGAACGAAATGCTATACGTGAAGAAGAAAATAAAATTGCCGACGAGTTGAGAAAAATAAAAGACGAAGCTTCTTCTTATGAAAATCAATTGCGCGATTTACGAAATAAGCGACAGGAGATTTCTGATGCTATCCATTCATTCGATATAAAGGAAAGTGAAATCAACTATAAAATAGAAACGTTGAAAGAACATATACGCGAAAACTACAACGTAGAACTCGAATTGAAAGAATTCCACGACTTGCACGAATTCAACTTCGAAGAAATATCGAAAGAAGTACACGACCTCAAAGAAAAGTTGAAGAATCTCGGACCGGTGAACTTGCTGGCATATTCAGAATATGAAGAAGAAAAGAAGCGACTCGATTTCCTTCTCAAACAAAGAGACGACTTAATTGAATCCGAGAAGGACTTGATTAACACAATCAACGAAATAAACGACACGGCACAAAATTTATTCCTCGATACATTTGAAAAAATTAGAGAGAATTTCATAAAGATATTCCAGACTCTTTTCAATCCAGGCGACGAAGCCGACCTTAAGCTGGAAGAAGGTGTCGATCCACTTGAAGCAAAAATTGAAATAATGGCAAAACCGAAAGGCAAACGTCCAACTTCGATTGAATTACTTTCGGGTGGTGAAAAAACCCTCACTGCCACCGCCCTCCTCTTTGCTATTTATCTCGTTAAGCCTTCACCTTTCTGTATACTCGACGAAGTGGACGCGCCACTCGACGACGCCAATATCGATCGGTTTACCAAACTATTAAAAGAATTCAGCAAGGATACTCAGTTTATCATTGTAACGCACAATAAAAGGACAATGGAAGCAGCTGAAACTATGTACGGCGTTACCATGCAGGAAGAAGGAATATCGAAACTTGTTGGTGTGCGATTCGAAGAAATTCCGGAGACACAAAGTTGATTACTTCGAAAATAACATTTAAAATATTTGTTGACTTCGACGGAACAATCACCAAAAACGACGTCGGAGAAATATTATTCCTTCGATTTGGCGATAAAGAAAAAGCCGACAAAATCGTACGCGATTGGATCGACCATAAAATAAATTCCAGAGAATCTTGGCGCCTCCTCTGTAGTACAATCGAGAATCTGGATAAAAACGAATTCAACAATTTTATTGATTTACAGGAAATCGACGAATCATTTAAAACTTTCGTTGACTATTGCAAAAATAATAACCATGAACTTCGCATTGTAAGCGACGGACTCGATTATTATATCGACCGGATATTGAAAAAAGAAAATTTATCGTTTGTTCAACGTTTTTCAAACAAACTTGTTTTTGATGCTCACGGCGGCTTTTATCCTGAGTTTCCTTATACTGATGAAGAATGTCACAGATGCGCCAACTGTAAAAGAAATCATATCATTAATTATTCTGACGATAAAGACTATACCGTCTATATTGGTGATGGTTATTCCGACTTATGTCCTGCTCAATATTGTGATTTTATTTTTGCGAAAGGTTCGCTCCTGCGTTACTGCGAAATCAATAGGATCACGTACTTTCCTTTTGAAAATTTTGACGATGTAATTAATAAATTAAACGAACTTGGCACAAAGAAACGCTTGAAAAAACGTTTCCAGGCACAGTTAAAAAGAAGAGAAGTTTATATTCAAGGATAACTATGAGCAATTTTGCAACAAAAATTTTCAAGTACAGAAGTTATACTCCTATTCCTTTTTTATTGTTGATGTTGATATTCCAGCAAGCTACTCCTGCAAGCCTGATTGTTGGATTTATAATTGTTCTGGTAGGAGAATTTTTTAGACTCTGGGGAGTATCGTATGCCGGTAGCGAAACACGAACTACGGGAGGTGTCGGGGGAACTTATCTCGTAGTATCGGGAGCATTTGCACAAGTGCGTAATCCTCTCTACTTTGGCAATCTCTTGATTTATACGGGTATTGGCGTTATGTCGATGGCACTTTATCCATATTTACTGATTATTGCTCTTGCATTTTTTATATGGCAGTACAGCGTAATCATAAAAGAAGAAGAAAACTATTTGAGAAAAAAATTCGGCAAACCTTACGAAGATTATTGCAATCAAGTTCCGAGATGGATACCGACTTTTTCGAAATATAATAACCCCGGACTCCCCCAACCGGAATTTAATCTTAAAGCCGGACTTAAATCCGAACGACGTACTCTTCAGGCAATTTCCATTACCGTATTATTGTTAATAATACTTTATTTGGTTACAAATTGAACAAAAAGATTATGATCATAGCAGGCGAAGCCTCAGGTGATTTGCACGGGGCAGAACTAATAAAACAAATTAAAAAAATCGACCCGACAATCGAATTTTACGGAATAGGGGGCGACCGTATGATTTCCGCTGGTCTTCAGCCTGTTGTTCACATTAAACGTATGGCATTCTTAGGTGTAACTGAGATTATTCGACATCTACCTTTTATCAGAAAAGTGCGCAATCAACTGATCGATTTAGTTAATAAACACAAAATTCGAAATGCTATATTAATCGACTATCCGGGATTCAATCTTCGAATCGCAAATAAATTCAAAAAACTGGGATTAAAGAACTTCTATTACATTTCGCCGCAAGTATGGGCATGGGGTAGAAGAAGAATTAAGATAATAAAAAAAATAATCGACAAAATGATCGTCGTCTTCCCTTTCGAAGAAAAATTGTACAAAGACAATAATATCGATGTCAGTTATGTCGGACATCCTTTGATTGAGAAGATTGAAAATTACGAATTCATACCGCGGAATGATTTCTTTAAACAATTCAATCTCGACATAAACAAAGAAATTTTATTACTTGTACCAGGAAGCAGGAAACATGAAATTGAAAAAATTTTTCCAATAATTCTTCCGGCTGCCCAAAAAATTGCGAGCAACAACAATTTACAAATTGTAGTGGCTTGCGCCGATAACATCGATACTTCGATATACCAGAAATTTGGTAACAATAATTATAAAATTATTAAAGGACATACATACGAGCTTTACAAGTATGCACATTTTGGTATTGTAAAATCTGGTACATCCACACTTGAAGCAGCATTGCTCGGTCTTCCATTTGTCGTAGTATATTCAACCAATATAATCACTTATTTGTTGGGTCGTATGTTTGTAAGGCTCGAGCATATTGCAATGCCGAATATATTGCTTGGAGAAAAAGTCGTTGAGGAATTGATCCAGAATGACCTTAAGGCAGACAAGATTATCAATATCTCAAACGAGATACTCAATAATCCTCAAAAGTATGATGAAATAAAAAACAAATTGAGTAAAATAAAATTGATGCTTGGAAATTCGGGCGCTTCCCGAAGAGCAGCGGAATTAATTTACAGCCAACTAAATGAAGCTTAACAATTTTCAAAAAAAAATTGCCCGTTACTTGGGCATTAGAGCTGGATACTTTTTAATTAATACTTTGGTAAAAACTTACAGAATAAAACGAATAAATGGGAACCATCTGGATGAAATGATTGAAAAAGGTAAAAATTTTGTGGTTGCTTTCTGGCACGGCTCGATGATACCCGGATGGTATTTGCATAAAAATTTAAATTCCGCCGCTCTGGTAAGTAGGAGCAAGGATGGAGATGTACTATACCACATACTTGATAAGTGGGGTTTTAAAGTTGTTCGTGGTTCAAGTCATATTGGAGGAAAGGAAGCTCTTGAAGAAATGATTACACTTTTGCGAGGAAAATACAATCTGGTAATTACACCCGATGGACCGCGAGGCCCTCGACATGTAATGAAAGCCGGAGCTGTAGTTACGGCCAAGAAAGCTGGCGTTGCTCTATTTCTGGCCGGCATATCGATAAAAAATAAAATTTGTTTCAACAGCTGGGATAAATTCGAATTCCCTCTTCCTTTTACTAAAATTAACGTAATATATTCCGAACCTATTTACATCGATAAGGAACTCGATTACGATGCAACTACTAAACTTATTAATGAATGTGAAATTGCTTTGAATAAACTTCAACAGGAAGCAGAAAAAATTGATTGACCTGATAAGAATATTATTGGCACCTTTGGTTGCCTTCTATTATTTGGCGATGAGATTAAGAAACTATCTGTTCGACAAGGGAATCTTTAAAACAGAAAAAGTTGATGCGAAAGTGATTTCGGTCGGTAACATAACGGTGGGAGGCTCGGGTAAAACTCCAGCAGTTTTATATATTGCGGACATTTTGAAAAAGAATGGAATTAAAACGGGAATTCTGAGCCGTGGGTATCGCCGTAAAACAAGCGGGTATCTGCTGGTCTCCGATGGAAATAATATTTTCGCAACCGTTGACGATTGTGGAGATGAAATGCATTTTATAACTACTGAGACAAATCTTCCAACAGCAGTTTCGGAAAACCGGGTTGATGGCTGCAAGCGAATGATTGAAGAGACTGATATCGAAGCCATAATACTCGACGATGCTTTTCAACATAGATGGATTTTCAGGGATATCGACATCGTGATAATCGACCAGCGCTTTATAAACAAAGCAGGTAGTAGAGAACAACAGTTATTGCCACTCGGCAATATGCGAGAGCCGTTCGATTCACTTAAACGCGCAGATATCATAATTTTAAATCGCAAATTCCTCGACAATTATTATCTCCCAGAATCACTGAAACATCACTTCGATAGTAAACCCATTTTTCAAGCATATTACGAAGTCGAAGGAATTTACGACGTAAAGACACACAAAAAGTATTCGTTAGAAGATTTCAAGGGACAAAAAAGTTTAATAGTTTGCGGAATTGCAAAGCCACATTCATTCCTCAATGTACTCGAAAAAAACGATATTGATTTTACCAATAAAATGCTCTTCCCCGATCACAAAAATTATACTTTGAAGGAAGTACAGGCAATACGTAAGCAGTTTTACGATACGAATGCATATTCGGTTCTTACTACACAGAAAGATGCAGTCAAACTGACAAAATATTCAAAGGAGCTGGACGACATCGATATTTTCTATCTAAAGATTTCTTTAAGAATGGAAGACGCCGAGACTTTTGAAAAAATGATAATTGATAAAATAAAACATAATCCCACTCACAATAACTAATTGGAGGTAAAATAATGGCAAAAAGTAAGTCACAATCGCAGCCCAAGACTCCAAAATATGTTTATTTCTTCGGAGGTAAGAAAGCCGAAGGAAGAGCAGACATGAAGGAGCTTCTTGGCGGTAAAGGTGCAAACCTTGCAGAAATGGTTAACATTGGATTGCCTGTACCTGCAGGATTTACAATCACAACCGAAGTATGTACCGCTTACTACAAAAACAACAAAAAATATCCGAAAGAGCTCAAGCAGCAGGTACTCGACGCACTCAAGAAGGTTGAAAATGTAATGGGAGCAAAATTCGGAGACAAAGACAATCCGTTGCTTGTTTCAGTACGTTCGGGTGCCAGAGCTTCGATGCCCGGTATGATGGAAACAATTCTGAATGTAGGATTAAACAACGAAACACGCGAAGGATTGATTAAAAAGACAAACAATCCCCGCTTTGTATACGATTCGCACCGCCGCTTAATCCAGATGTATTCGGATGTAGTTATGGAAAAAGCTGCAGGAATCGAACCAGAAGAAGGTAAGGGCGTACGTCAACAGCTCGAAGCTGAACTCGAAAAAATGAAAGAAGCAAAAGGCTATCAAAGCGATGTCGACCTTACTGCAGATGATTTGAAAGAACTTGTTGAAATCTACAAAGCTAAGGTTCTGGAAGTACTGGGAAAACCTTTCCCGGAAGATCCGATGGAACAATTGTGGGGCGCAATTGCTGCAGTATTCCAGAGCTGGATGGGTAAACGTGCTATTGCATACCGTCGTTTCGAAGGAATACCCGACGATTGGGGAACTGCAGTTAACGTTCAGTCGATGGTATTCGGAAATATGGGCGACACTTCAGCCACCGGTGTTGCATTTACACGAAATCCTGCTACCGGCGAAAATTATTTCTACGGCGAATGGTTACCAAACGCACAGGGCGAGGACGTAGTTGCCGGAATTAGAACTCCCAATCCAATCAACGAAGTCGGAAAATCCGAACACAATAAGCATCTTCCCTCGCTTGAAACAGCAATGCCAAAGGTTTATAAAGAATTGCTCGGCTATCAGAAAGTACTCGAAAAACATTACCGCGATATGCTCGATATCGAGTTTACAATTCAAGAAGGCAAACTTTATATGCTGCAATGCCGAGTTGGTAAACGCAATGGACCTGCAGCCGTAAAAATGGCGCTCGATATGTTGCAGGAAAAATTAATTACAAAAGAAGAAGCAGTTTTACGCGTTAATCCTTCACAGCTGGACGAACTTCTTCACCCGATTATCGATCCGAAAGCAGAAACATCAGCAACAATGGTTGCAAAAGGTTTGCCTGCAGGACCTGGCGGCGCAAGCGGACAAATTGTATTTACTTCCGAAGATGCTGTTAAATGGGCTAAAGCAGGTAAAAGAGTTATTCTTGTACGCGAAGAAACCAATCCAGAAGATATCGAAGGAATGCGCGCAGCCGAAGCTATTTTAACTGCAAGAGGAGGTATGACTTCTCACGCAGCTTTGGTAGCACGTGGCTGGGGTAAATGCTGTATTGTTGGTGCTGGCTCCATAAAAATCAATTTCAGTGAAAAAACAATGACCACTAACGGTTACACTCTTAAAGAAGGCGATTGGATTACACTCAACGGCACCAAAGGCGTTGTTTATCTCGGCGAATTACCAATGATTAAAGCTGCCGAAGAGAATCCATACTTCCAGAAATTGATGAAATTGTGCGATCAATTCAGAAAACTCAAAATCAGAACTAATGCCGACACACCAGAAGATGCTATCAAAGCAAGAGCTTTCGGTGCAGAAGGCATTGGTCTTTTCAGAACCGAGCATATGTTCTACGGCAAGAATTCAGAGGAACCCCTTTCCAAACTACGCAAAATGATTGTTTCTAAAACTGAAGAAGAAAGAAGGAATGCTCTCGACGAATTATTCCCGTATGTAAAAGCTGATATAAAAGGTACTCTCGAAGCAATGGATAAATACGGTGTCACAATCAGAACACTCGATCCACCATTGCATGAATTCGTACCAAATCGTCAGGATGAACGAGAAAAGCTTGCCAATAGCCTCGGCATTACGCTCGAAGAATTAAACGAACGTGCTGAATCGCTACATGAAAATAATCCTATGATGGGACACAGAGGCGTTCGTCTTGGAATTACATTCCCCGAAGTTACTGAAATGCAAGTTCGTGCAATTTTCGAAGCTGCTGCAGAATTAATCAAAGAAGGTAAAAAGCCTTTCCCCGAAATTATGATTCCGGTTGTAAGTCATGTTAACGAATTGAAGCACCAATATGATATCGTTGTTCGTGTTCATCAAGAAGTATGTGAAAAATTTGGTTTGAAAAAAATTCCACATCTGACAGGTACTATGATTGAAATTCCTCGTGCTGCAATAACTGCAAATAAAATTGCCGAGTATGCACAATTCTTCTCATTCGGTACAAACGACCTTACACAAATGGGATTTGGATTTTCGCGTGACGATATAGGTGGATTCCTCCCGGATTATCTTGAAAAGAAAATACTTCCCGAAGATCCATTCCAGTCAATCGATCAGGAAGGTGTTGGTGAATTGATGAGAATTGGCGTAACAAAAGGACGTGCTACCCGACCCGATCTTAAAATTGGTATCTGCGGTGAACATGGTGGCGAACCCAAGTCGGTCGAATTCTGCCACAATATCGGTCTCGACTACGTAAGTTGTTCACCTTTCCGCGTACCAATTGCACGCCTTGCAGCAGCTCAGGCAGCAATTAAAGAAGCAAAAGCTGCTAAAACTGCTACTAAGAAAAAAGTTGCCAAGACAACCAAGAAAAGAAAATAATCCTGATTAAATTACAAGGCTGCCTCTATAATGGGGCAGCCGAAATATTTTTTGACAAAAAGGAGACGAGGAAATAATGAAGCTATCGGATTTCAAATACAATTTACCTAAGACTGCCATTGCAAAATTTCCAGTTAATCCACGAGATGCAGCAAAATTAATGGTGCTTAACAGAGCAACTCAAGAAATTGAGCACAAAGTCTTTTCCGACATAATCGACTATATGGACAAAGGTGACGTCGTCGTTATTAACAAGACAAAAGTTATGCAAGCGCGCCTTATCGGCAAAAAAGAAAGGACAAATGCAAAGATTGAAGTTTTTGTCCTACGTGAGCTTAACAAAGAGGAAAATATCTGGGATGTAATCGTTGACCCGGCAAGAAAAGTAAGAATTGGCAATAGAATCTATTTTAACGATAAACTCTGGTGTGAAGTTATTGACAATACAACTTCACGTGGTAGAACTGTCAGGTTCAATGAAGATGCTGGCGACATATTCAAAGCAATTGAAGAAATCGGTAATACTCCTTTACCACCTTACATTAAACGCGACCCTGTTCCAGAAGACCGTGAAAATTATCAAACTATTTTCGCAGAAATCGACGGCTCGGTTGCTGCTCCAACTGCCGGTCTTCATTTTACTCCTCAACTCGTAAAGAAAATCGAAAAGAAAGGAATACAATTTGCGTCAGTAATTCTACACATAGGACTCGGCACATTCAGACCCGTTGAAGTTGAAGATTTAACAAAACACAGAATGGATTCAGAATATTATGAAATTCCGGTAGAGACTTCTGAAATAATAAATAAAGCTCTTAAAAGTAAAAAAAATGTGTTTGTAGTTGGAACGAGTACATGTCGTGCTCTTGAAAGCAGCGTTACGGCTGAAGGTTTTTCGAAACCCAACAAAGGCTGGACTGACAAATTCATCTTTCCGCCTTACGATTTCAAAATTACTAAAAAGTTGATAACTAACTTCCATGCACCCGAATCGACACTACTAATGCTCACAGCTGCTTTTGCAGGATACGATTTTACGATGAAGGCTTACAAAAAGGCATTGAAGGAAGGATACCGTTTCCTGAGTTACGGTGATGCAATGTTAATTCTCTAAATATTATGGAAAAAGTTATCGCAATTATACCAGCAGGCGGAACAGGCAAAAGACTTAAGTCGTCTGTTCCTAAACAATTTATCCGTGTCAATGGTAAAGAAATAATTGCATACACACTACATAAATTCCAAAAATCATCGATAATAAGTGAAATTATAGTTGCTACACATAAAGATTATATCACTCAATTGAAAGAAATTAAAGATAAATACTCATTCGACAAATTGAAAAAAATAATTACCGGCGGGTCAGAAAGACAATATTCTGTTTATTACGCTTTGAATTCGATTGACGATGCATTTGATGAAGACATAGTTATAGTACACGATGCTGTAAGACCACTTGTAACCGATAATATTTTAATTTCTTCCGTAGATGCGGCAAAAAAATTTGGTTGTTTCGTTACAGCTATTAAAGCAAAAGATACTTTAATCGAAGGTGAAGGTTTTGTTAATTCTTATTTGGATAGGTCAAAATATTATTATGCACAGACACCTCAGGGTGCCAGGTACGGAATTTTCAAAGAAGCTTTTGAAAAAGCAGCTAAAGAGAATTTCCTTGGCACTGATGAATCGATGTTGTTCTATCGGAACGGTAACAAAGTGAAAATTGTAGAAGGATCGTCACTTAATTTCAAAATAACTACAGAAGACGATCTCAAACTATTTGAACTTCTACTTAAATCTGGTGAACATTTATAGCTTTTATTTTGTTTTAAAATTGCATAAAATTGTGTTAGAAATTAAAAAGAAGTAGTTATGCTTAATTTATTATTTGTTGTTATTCTATCGTATCTTGTAGGGTCTATACCTACAAGTATTATCATTAGCAAACTTGTAAAAGGAATTGACATCCGTCAGTACGGTAGCGGAAACGCTGGCGGTACAAATGTTTTTAGAGTACTTGGTTGGAAATGGGGAGTATTGACCATATTGTTCGATGCACTGAAAGGAGCCATTGCAGTTATTGTTGTGGCGCGACTCTATCTGGATAATTTCCCATTTAACAATATTACTCCATTCGATGATTTCACACTAGTACAAATACTTTGTGGCGTTGCAGCGGTCATTGGCCATATATGGACTGTATTTGCTGGATTTAAGGGTGGTAAAGGAATTGCAACTGCACTCGGTTTTCTGTTAACTATTATTACAGTCGACATGCTGTTTGCGCTTGGTATATTTTTAATAGTTGTTTATTTCTCTCGTTATATATCGCTCGGTTCTCTAACTGCTGCAGTATCGGTGCCGATAATTCTAATCGTACGCGAAAATGTATTTGGCGTGCACATTGCCAGCTATGGCATAATACTACCGTTTGCTATTGCTCTTGCATTACTTGTAATATACACTCACCGTAAGAACATAGATCGACTACTTAAAGGAAGCGAAAATAAAATTTCTTTCGGAAAGAAATAAATGCGAATTTCAGTTTTAGGAGCCGGTGGCTGGGGCACCACCTTGGCAATCCTTCTACACTTTAACGGTCACGAAGTTACCCTCTGGGAATACAAAAAAGATTATGCCAAAACATTAGTCAGAACGAGAGAAAACAAGATTTATCTTCCCGGTATTAAGATTCCAAAAGAAATTCAGATAACGCATTCGCTTGAAGAAGCATGCCATCAACGGCATATGATTGTTATAGCAATACCCACTCAGTATATTCGCAGTGTCCTTTCCCAAATAAAGAAAAATGATTTTTCCAACACAACCATTGTAAGTGTTTCAAAAGGAATTGAGCGCGATACGTTGATGACAGTTTCTCAAATCATACAGGATGAATTAAAAAACATCTCTCATTCACAGATAGGTGTACTTTCCGGTCCGAGCCACGCCGAAGAAGTAAGCAGAAAAATACCGACTGCAGTCGTAGCTGCATCGAGCGACGAATTGACCGCCAAGGAAATTCAAGCAGCTTTTATTACATCGTATTTTCGCGTCTACTCTTCTACCGATATCTTAGGAGTTGAATATGGTGGAGCTTTAAAGAACGTAATTGCAATTGGTGCAGGTATTGTCGATGGAGCAAATTTCGGAGACAATACGAAAGCCGCAATAATGACAAGAGGCATTGCTGAAATATCGAGACTCGGTTTAGCGCTGGGGGCACGTCCTGAAACTTTTGCTGGTTTGTCCGGTATGGGCGATTTAATTGTAACGTGTATGAGTCGACATAGCCGTAATCGATATGTGGGAGAACAAATTGGCAAAGGCAAAAAATTAAAGGAGATTCTCAAATCGATGAAAATGGTCGCCGAAGGCGTCGAAACCAGTAAAGCAGTCCATAAGTTATCCGAAGAACACAAAATTGAAACTCCAATTTGTTCGGCTGTTTATAAAATTTTATTCGAAGAGCGCGATCCAGTTAAAGTCACTTATGAATTAATGACACGGGATATGAAACCAGAAACAGAATAACACTTCATTTCTTTCCACCTTTTTTATTATCTTGACCTAAAAATTTTGAACAGATGGACTTAAACTCATCTATTCAGTATCTCAAATTTGTTGGTCCTAAACGAGCTAAGGCTTTTTCTAAAATTGGTATAGAAAAAATAAAAGATCTTCTCTTTTATTTCCCTTCAAAATATTTAGACCGTTCTACCATTCTTTCCAGTATTAAGGTTGTTCAATATCTTAGAAATGGCTATGAAGGTGAAGTAACCATTATTGGCAGAGTCACAGATAAGGAAATAATACGATACGGCAAGAAGCAATTGTTGAAAGTATTCTTTAGCGATAACACTGGTTCTTTCGAGTGCGTTTGGTTTCAGGGCATTAATTATTTTAAAGATGTTTTCAACGCGGGCTATTATTTTGCCATCTCTGCTAAACCCATAATTACCAAATATGGACATCTTCAATTTGTACATCCAGATTTTGATAGAATCAGCGACAAAGAGTCGAACGATTTCTTGAACACTGGTAAGATTATTCCCTTCTACAGAATTCCAAAAGAACTCCGTTCGATTAATTTAGGCGACCTTGGACTACGCAGAATAGTTTCACAGGCTGTTACTGAGTTTGCCAATTCGATAGATGAAACTCTACCTACAAAAATTATCAAAGACTATAATCTACTGCCACTTAACCTTGCTCTAAAAAATATTCATTTTCCCGAATCAAATGAAATTCTGGAACGTGCTCGTTATAGATTCAAATTCGAAGAATTATTTTATTTTGAGATCCTTGTTGCTCTCAGAAAGCAACATCTAAAAAGTCAAACCAAAACAAATACATACAAAACTAATGCAGAATTAATTAAAAGCTTTTTAAAACTACTTCCCTTTGATTTAACTCGCTCGCAGTTGAAAGCATTACATGAAATACGTGTCGACCTCGAAAGTAACCGACCGATGAATCGGTTGCTACAAGGCGATGTCGGTAGTGGTAAAACTATCGTGGCTTTGATTGCAATGCTAATTGCTTCCGGTTGTGGTTACCAATCGGCTTTGATGGCTCCCACCGAAATTCTTGCCGACCAACATTATAAAAAAATATCCGAGCTTCTTAAACCACTCGGGATTAAAGTTGCTTTGCTAATTGGAGGACAAAAGAAAAAAGAACGGGAAATGTTTCTCGAAAGTATAAAATCGGGAGACGCAAAAATTATAATAGGAACTCACGCCCTGATAGAAGATAATGTCGAATTCAATAAACTAGGCTTAGTAGTAATCGACGAACAGCACCGTTTCGGAGTATTGCAACGTTCTCGATTAATTAACAAAGGATTGAACCCCGATATACTGATTATGACAGCTACTCCCATTCCACGAACTCTATCAATGACACTTTATGGCGACCTCGATGTTTCGGTTATCGACGAAATGCCTGCTAATAGAAAACCTATTAAAACAGTTCTGCGAGGAGAAAGTAAATTAAAAGACATCTATAATTTCATAAAACAGAAAGTAAAAGAAGGTTATCAGGCTTTTCTTGTTTATCCGCTTATTGAAGACTCAGAAACACTCGATCTCAAAGCTGCAATTGCGCAATACGAAATTCTTCGCAAAAACCATTTAACTGATTTGAGAGTTGCCCTAATACATGGCAGAATGAAATGGCAAGAAAAAGAAGAAGTGATGATGAGTTTTGCTCGTAAAGAATTTGATGTACTTGTAACGACGACAGTAATTGAAGTGGGCATCGATATACCCGATGCAAACATTATCGTTATTCACGACGCTTACAGATTCGGACTTTCACAGTTGCATCAATTAAGAGGAAGAGTTGGACGCAGCGACAAGCAAGCCTATTGTATATTAATTACAAAGGATGAATTTGCTGTTAAGATTGACCAATTCAACTTTAATTTCGACTACCTTTCGTCAAATCAAATAGAAAAATACAAAACATTGATACGCTTAAACGCGATGACAAAATATAACAGCGGCTTCGAGTTATCTGAAATAGACTTAAAATTAAGAGGACCTGGCGATCTCTTTGGTACTAAGCAAAGTGGATTGCCTGAATTTAAATATGCAAATATTGCTGAGGACTTTGATATTCTTTACTCTGCGCGCGCTGCTGCTTTCAATATAATTAATGCTGATCCTCTTCTAGAACAACAAGAGCATATTAGAATCAAAGAAGTATTAAGAGAAACTTATTCGAAACACATTTTATTATCACAAATAGGTTAATTATTTATTATTGTTCTTGCAAAAAATTTTTAAATCTGTATATTGGTAACAAAAAAATAAAAAGGATTTCCTATTAGTTCTTCTTTACTAAATAGAAGACTGAGATTAGCATTAGCATATAACATTAAACCGGATGTCGATAGTACTTCCGAAGGCACCTCTCTCTCTTTTCAAAATAACAACACCTTAACAATGAACGACACTTATGCAGAATGGGATACTATCGAAACGATAAATGCTATAAAAGATGCACTCGAACTATTTCACGAAGTATATTTAATCGAAGCAAATGAAGAAGCCTATGAAAAATTCAGGGCACTCAAACCTGATATAGTTTTTAATGTAGCAGAAGGTTTTAATGGTATAAGCCGCGAAGCACAAATTCCAGCTATGCTCGACATGCTCGGCATTCCTTATACAGGTTCTGATCCCCTAACGCTTACTACATGCCTGGACAAATCCAGAACAAAAGAAATTCTTTCCTATTACGGAATTCCTAACGCTAAGTTCATGACTGTAGAATCAATTGATGACATTATAAATTTTACACTTTCATTCCCGGTAATTATAAAACCAATCGCTGAAGGCTCCAGCAAAGGAATATTTAACTCATCACTTGTAAACAACACACAGGAGCTGCATACAAGATTATCTGAACTTCTCGATACATATAAGCAACCTTTATTGATAGAAGAGTTTCTTCCCGGGCGCGAATTTACCGTTGCAATAATGGGTAACAACGACGACATCGAAGTTTTACCAATTGTAGAAATAAACTACAGTTCGTTGCCTGAAAATCTTCTTCCCATTTATTCTTTCGAAGCAAAGTGGATTGTCGATACACCAGAAAATCCGCTCAATATATTCAACTGCCCTGCTCAACTGGACGATAACCTTAAAATACAGATTGAAAAGACGGCACTCTCTACATATAAGATTTTAAGATGCCGTGACTGGGCTCGAATCGACATCCGCCTCGATATTAACGATATTCCAAATGTTATAGAAGTTAATCCTTTGCCTGGAGTTTTACCAAATCCAGAAGATAATTCCTGTTTTCCTAAAGCTGCACGAGCAGCTGGTTTATCCTACAGCGAAATGATTAACAAAGTACTTTACCACGCTGCAAAAAGGTACAATCTCATATGAAGAGTGACAAAAAGATATTGATTTGTTTTAACGAACCAGTTCGTTACTATGAGAATTACACAGGTAAACATTCTCTTGAAATTACTAATTACATTGATTCCTCTGAAAAAAACGTTGTCGAACAGATTGAAAATATTCGTTCGATTCTAAATAAAAAATATACTTCAGTAGAAGTACTTTCGGTAAATAAAGACATAAAAAATTTTATCGACAAATTAAGAGCAATTTCCCCAGACTTTGTATTCAACCTTGTTGAGTCAGTCGAGGGAAATGCAAATTTTGAAAGTTATATTGCAGGCGTGTATGAACTTCTTGAAATTTCATATACAGGAAATACGCCGCTTTGTCTTGGCAATTGTTTAAACAAAAGCAGAACAAAACAAATTTTATTATCAGATGGTATTCTTACTCCAAAATTTATAGTCGTTGAATTGAATTCTTATCCAAGAAGAGAAGATTTTTCATTGAAATTTCCGGTTATAACAAAACTTGCAAGAGAAGATGCAAGCATAGGAATTTCGGAAAACTCGTTAGTCAGAAACTTTACTGAACTGTATGAACAACTTGAATATCTTTTCAGAACATACAAACAAGAAATTTTAATAGAAGAATATATCGAGGGAAGGGAAATTAATGTTGCTATCCTTGATACACTAATACTACCTTTGTCTGAGATAAAATTCGACAGCTTGCCTGAGAACTTACCGAAGATTATAACTTACGAAGCCAAATGGTCGCCCGAGAGCATCTATTATAACCATACTGTGCCCGAATGCCCGGCTAAACTACCAAAAGATGTAGAAGAAAAAATTAAGAGAACTGCTCAAGCTGCATACAATGCATTGGACTGCAGGGATTATGCGAGGATTGATATTCGATTAAGTAAAAGAAATGTGCCCTACGTAATAGAAGTCAATCCAAATCCCGATATATCACCCGATGCAGGATTTATAAGGTCTGCCAATGCTGCAGGTTTAAGTTTTGAAGATATTATTTTAACAATTGCTGAACTTGCAGAAAAGAGGATACGATATGATACGCAAGCTGCAATCTGAAGACAAGCAACAATTATTTGAGATTATCGATAGTATTGACAATTTCAGCCAAGAGGAAAAAAAGGTTGCCATTGAACTAATAGAAGAAGCTTTAGAAAAAGATGGCATCGATAACTATAATGTATTCGTATATCTTCGAGGTTCAAAAATTGCAGGTTACTATTGCATCGGACGCAGACCTTTGACCGATGGGGTTTTCGACCTTTATTGGATAGTAGTAGCTAAGAAATTTCAGAATAAAGGGATCGGAAAAAAATTACTCGAACATGCCGAAAAATTTGCTATTACAAACAACGGCAGGTGGATACTTGCAGAAACTTCTTCGCAAGATAACTATAACGAGACGCGGAATTTTTATTTCAGAAATAATTACTCGATTGTTGCCGAAATAAAAGATTTTTACAAACTAAACGATAATCTTATTGTCTTCGGAAAGTATATAAAAAAATAAAAATAAAGGGCACAAAAATGGAACTCTGGCAACAAATGATTAGAGATAGTATACACACAGTAGATCAACTCGTTGAAAAATTCAAACTCGACAGAAAAGTGGCCGAGGAGCTCGACGAATTTTTTCAAGCACGCATTAATCCTTATTACCTCAGCTTAATCCGCTACCCCGGCGACCCAATTTGGCTTCAATGCGTTCCCGACGTTAAAGAACTTGAGGATCTCGAGGGTTATGAAGACCCTCTTCAAGAAGATGCTATGAGTCCTGTGCCAAACATTACTCATCGATATCCCGATCGAGTATTGTTCCTAACTACGAGTCAATGTGGAATGTACTGCCGATTTTGCACGAGGAAAAGGAAAGTGGGCAACTCAGATAAAATTTCGATGCGTCAGCTTGAATCGGCATTTAAATATCTCGAAGAACATACCGAAGTACGTGATGTCATTATGTCCGGTGGCGACCCGCTAATGCTCACCGACACAATGCTCGAAAAAATAATTAAAAGAATACGCCAGATTCCTCACATTGAAATAATACGTCTTGGCACAAAGATGCCGTGCGTTTTGCCTCATCGAATTACACCTAAACTTGTTGAGATGCTAAAAAAATATCATCCTATCTACATCAATACGCATTTTAATCACCCCTGGGAAATTACTCCTGAAAGTTCTAGAGCCTGCCAGATGCTTGTAGATGCTGGCTTCCCTGTTAATAATCAAGCAGTATTAATGAAAGGTGTTAACGACGACCCGGAAGTTTTAAAAGAGTTGTTCCTAAAATTACTTAAAATTCGCGTAAGACCTTATTACCTTTTTATGGCTGATGAAACACGGGGCGCTAACCATTTTAGAACTACGCTCGATAAAGGACTTGAAATAATGTTTGCACTACGCGGAAACATAAGCGGATTGGCAATTCCACATTTTGTAATTGATGCACCAGGCGGTGGTGGCAAAATACCCGTTCTACCTGATTATATTTTGCATCGTGACGAAGAAAAAATTGTAATGCGTAATTACCAAAATAAAATTTACGTTTATCGTGAAGCAAAGAATGATGAAACCAAAATTAAAGTGGAAACATCCGATAACGGTAACACTAAGCTTCCTCAACCTAAGAAGCTCAAGAAGAATGGCAAAGTAACTACTCCAGTCTATGAAATAATATAAAAATAAAGGAGCCTCTCTCTATCCCGCTGAGGCTCCTCTTATTAAATTTAATCAAATCTTAACCCCTAATCTCTAACCCCTAATCCCTAATCCCTATTCCCTAATCCCTAAATTCTAATCCCTCTTTACTCACTTAACCATCAACATTTTTCTCGTCTGGACAAAATTTCCGGCTTTTATTTGATAGAAATAGGTTCCGCTGTTTACGCGATTTCCGGAATTGTCTTTGCCGTCCCAGAGGATACTGTGCTTACCCGCACTCTTTACTTCATTAATTAAATTCCTTACTTCCCTTCCCAGAATATCATATATTTTTATTTGCACTTCACTCATTTCTGGCAATGTATATGTAATTATAGTCGTCGGGTTAAAAGGATTAGGATAATTTTGCTCGAGACTAAATGAAGCAGGCAACAATTCAATTATCTCTTTATTTTCTTTAACTTTGTAACTGACATAAGCTCGAATTAAATAGAGCGAAATATTATCGCCATCCCCGATGTAATACCATCCAGGAAGTTTACCTTCTGATGGCTCATGCAAATAAGTATAACTATGATAAGGCCCAGAACTTGTTATCTCGGTATGCATTACTCTATTAGTGGGCGAAGAAGAATTTTCGTAGACCCCATCGATTACAAATGCTACAGCAAAGTTCGAACCTGCATCAATTTTGAATTCTCTAAGATCAACAGTAACCCAATTAGGATAAGGAACCGGGTAACTTTGTGTTGCATTATTATATGCCGGTGTACTTGTGCCTTTTGCTTCAAAATGAGCATATCTTTTAGCTAGTACCTTATTGCTTAAAGAACTCCATACACCGCCTTCCATTGGTACTTCATTTCTTAAAGCAACTCTAATTGAATCCAATTGCGTACCTGCAATACCATCAAATATTACCGCAACAGTGTCACCGACACTCAATACATATACACCTACAGGCTCAGTTTTGTCATAGGCAATTTCGATCGGTTTGTTTTCGAAAGTGCCGGTGGCATTAAAAGAGTATTGAAATGCCTTCGTAAGTGGATAGGCGTTCTGGTCAACATGATAAACCATAAAAGTAACAGCAGAATATTCGGACCCAAATGATGTTAACGAGTAATCAGTACCAAACTGAACGTTTTCAACTTCGATATTTCCTGACGAAGTCTTCTTAATTGCTTTTATATTAAGTTTCTCGTTGGTTGTAAATTTCACGTTCAAGTTGCTACCATTTGTAAAAGTAATATAATCGACTCCGTACTTAAAAACAGAGGCAGATGCTACAGAAACGTTTGGATTAAAGTATTTGATATCCGTCATCTTGGGAAGACCAGGATAGGAATAACCCCATTTCGGATTTACATTTCTGTCATTGATAAAATTAGCCAGGAACCAGTTCTCAAGCAATGTTGAAGAAGTAAGAGTATTATCGAATGAACTGAGTGTACTTGATACTCCATTAAATCCCTTAATTTTCTTATTCAAATATTCTTTAAAGAACGACGCACCATACTGTTCGTAAAGATAGAGTGAGAATCGCGCTGCTCTCGAATAGTCAGTCAAAACTGCGTTGTTGTCATCTCTACGCCAGTCGAGAAGATAATGATCGGACTCCTGAGCATACAGATTCTGATTATAAATTTCGTAACCACATATAAACTCAGCTGCAAGCGACCAGGCTTCGTCGAAAAAGGTTTCTTGCTGGGAGATATAATTAAAATGGACCATATGCTGAAACTCATGAGCTGTAGTACTCATAGCGTTTGTAAGTCCTGCTTCGGTGAGCAATTTATTCTGCACGCCATCTAGGTAATATATTTCTGCTTCGTTGCTGTAAGAATAATTCGGTTCACTCTTAGGCATTTCATTGTACGAATAGAAATAACCCGAAACATAGCCGCCAGACTCCATATAGCCATCTTTAATATCGAGAATTAAAATAATTATTTTCGGATCGCCATCTACATCTGGGGGATTTCCAAAAGTTTCAACAACGGTTTGGTATATGCCTTTTGTTGAATTTGCAGGAGTCGATTTGTCAAATGCATTTAATACGGCATTAACAGCATCCTGATCAACAGTTTCTTTATTCCAGAGAGCATCTTCAACAAAAATATAGCAGTTATTTCCGACGGCACGGCATGTCGAAGGTACGTTATAAAAATTGTTATTTTCCAAATCCGAAGCGGTCCATGTATGCTTAGAGCCGACAGTAAATCCCCACATAGAACTTTTTTTGAGCGTCCTCTGTGGTTCTATTTTTGAAAAGTCAATTCCGTTAGCTTTGCTGAATTTTTCAAGATAGGGTCGTACATCAACGGAATAGCTTAGGGAAATTGATGATTTTTCCGCTGATTTATTGATTTTAATGGGCATCTGGCCATAAATATTTATAGCCCAGAATACCATTAGTGCAAAAATTATTTTCTTCATATTACTACCTATTTTGTATTGATGTTTATAGGAACAATTTCATCGACAACCAACACAATAGCTCTGTCTCCTTTTTCGGTTTTGCTAAAAGTAACCTGATAGTAATTGCCTTGTTTTTTCCATAATTCTCTTTCTACATCTGGTTTACATTTAAGAATATATACATTATCATCGTCAGTTTTAAGAGCAAGTTTAGAAAAAGGCTCGTTTCCGATAATTACTATACTACCTTTGATTTTCCCACTTTCATAAGGAATATTTTTACAAGTGCAACAGGCATTTAGACTTAAAACAACCAATGCCAGAGTCGCAACGGCGATGAATCTCTTATATTTCATAGAAATCCCTGGAATTTTATACCAAATATAGTTAGAAAACAGACAAGTTTACTAAAAAATTCATATTTGAGGCTGGGGAAAAAAATTTTCTCCTATCCAATAATCAGTAAATTTTTGAAACATTCCTTTATATCGGTCGAAACTAAGGGGTTTAACTAAATAACTGTTAGCGCCAAGTTCAAAAGCTTTGTCGATATCCGATTGATTCGAAGAGGTAGACAAAATAACAATCGGAATAACTTTGAAGGTATCGTTGTTTTTTATCTTTTGAAGAAATTCGAAACCATTGATTCTGGGTAAACGAATATCGAGCAGGATAATATCAGGTTGAATATTGTTTTCGGTATACTTTCCTGCTTTGAAAATGAAATCGAGCCCCTCTTTTCCATCGAAAAGGTGAATTAGATCAATTTTAAATTCAGAGTTTTCGATACTTCTTTTCACGATTTCTGCATGAGCAAAATCATCTTCAATTAATAGGATAACTGCAGTCCTTTTTTTCATATTACCCCCTTATTTTTGTTTTGGGAAGGGTAATGAATACAGTTGTTCCTTTGTTCAGTCCATCTGATTCAATCCATATTTTGCCCCCATGTATTTCGATTATTTTTTTCACAATTGTTAATCCCAAACCCGTTCCTTCGTAATTATTATGCAATTTTTCGAACAATCCGAAAAGTTTATTCTGATATTCTGGTTCGATTCCTATACCGTTGTCTTTAATATAGATAATTATTTCTTCACTTTCCTTGATGCCAACTTCGATGTGAGGGCGCTCACAGTCAGAAGTAAATTTGATGGCATTTTCAAGCAAGTTTTGAAAAACTTCGATTAGATTTTCCCGATCACCAAAGATAACTACAGGTTTTTCAGTGACTTCGATAGCAATATTTTTATCTTTTATCAATCCAGCAAGAATGTCTAATGATTCATTAATCACATCCTGTAAAAGTAGTTCTTCCGTTTTATAGCTTACTCGTCCAAGTCGCGAAAGCTCTATCAAATCTTCAATCAAATAACTCATCTTTTCTGATGCTTTTTCGATATAAATGAGATCATCTGATAACCTCTGGAAGTCGTTTCTTTCCAGATCTTCTTTCATATAATCGACAAAACTGCGAATTGTTATAACTGGGCTCTTTAAATCATGGGACACGCTGTATATAAAACTTGTAATCTCTTCATTTTTCTGACGTATTTCTTCGTCTTTAATTCTTCTTTGAGTAATATCTCTAATATTAACAACTATTGCATTGAGGTTTTCATCCGATAGGAAATTTCTACCTACTGCTTCCAGCCAGATATAATTTCCGTCTTTCTTTAAAGCCCTGTATTCAACCCTGAAACCAATTTTTTCATTTTGTAGCGCTTGCTCCCAAACTTGCATAACGTTATCGAGGTCATCTGGATGAATAAATTTTTTGAACGATGAATTCTCAATGTCTGTTCTTTCAAAATTTGTAAGCATTTCAATAGCCGGGCTGACATAAAGAATAATCCCGGAGGGATCAACAAGCATAAAGATATCGTTGGAATTACTGAGCATAGCACGGAATTTTGCCTCAATTTTTTTTCTTTCTTTTGTTTCTTTAGCTAAACCCCACGCTTTGAAGGCATAATATGATAGCAAAATAGCTCCCAAAAAAATAACACCGATAAGTATCATCAACTTGTTTCTGAAGTTGGAAAGTCCGGCAATTAATTCATCTTCAGATATTATAACAGCCATCGACCAGTGGATTCCGTCGAGATAGATTGGCATATAAAAAGCATGCATTTTACGGTACGATTCAGAAACATGATCATAGAAAAATACGGAAGTACCTTGCTTACCGGTGAGCATATTTTTAATCATAGCTTCAAAATCTGGATCGTCATGTATTCTCTTTTTGATATTATTGCCCACATGTTTCCGCTGAGGACAATAAAGTTCGGTGCCGTTTCGACTTAGTAACAACACATAACCACTTTTACCTATTCTTACATCTCTAACAAAATTCTCGGCTATTTTTTCGAAGTTTAGCACGAAAGCAATTGTGCCATCGAATTTATTTTTTCTGAAGACGGGCACGTGAATTCCGATGGCATAAAAGCCCTGAACGGTTAAAAATACGTCGCTTATAACAGTTTTTTTATTTTTAAAGATTTCTTGGATGTGTTCCTGAGAAGAAATGTCCATACCAATTGCTTCTTCATAAGGAACTGTAAAAGAAATTCTTCCGTCCGGTCCTACGCGTGTAATGCTCTTTAATTCACTGCTCAAATTTTTGTACAAAAATCTTAACTCCTCTTTACCACGTTCATTTATTTTAATAATGTCCTCATCAGCTGCAAGATAATTCAAAATGCTTTTCCAGTCTTCGAACATTTCTTGAAATGACAATGAAGTTTGTCGCGCGTGAATGTTTTGAAGGCGGTAAGAATTTTTGATGACGTTATTTTTCTCGTCGTTGTAAAATGAGGTAAAAGTGTAGAAAGAAATCAAGAGAAATACTAAAATGCTGAAGAGCCAATATCGATAGTTCACAGGACCTCTTCGATTCCGTTGTTCTAAATGAAAAATTAAGAAAAATTTAAATAAAACAAAATGAGAGAAGTCGCAAAGGGCTTCTCTCATACAATTAGAAAGTTATCTTATTACAAATTCAATTCTTCGATTGGCTGCCCTACCTTCTGCGGTTTTATTATCTGCGATTGGATTGCTCTCGCCGTAACCAACTGAAGTCAATCTATCACCGTTTACGCCTTTGGCAATCAAATAATTTTTAACTGCATCGGCTCTTTTTTGAGATAACTTTTTATTATACTCTTCGGAGCCGATATTATCGGTATAGCCTTGGATTTCAACTTTCATATCGGGATTAGCAAGCAGTGTTTTTACAGCGTCATAGAGAATGGGATATGATTCTGCAGTCAATTCAGCACTATTAAATTCAAAATTTACGCCTACAAGAATCCATCTTTTTTCTTCTTTGGTCGGTTTTTCTACAACAACTTCTTTAACCACTTCTTTCGGAATATATCTTTGAACAATTTCTTCAATGCGTGCATAATCGATAGGCAGTGCTTTCTCTTCTACGCTCAGACCAGAATAAAGATTACACAGTTTTGAAGGCTCTCCTTTTTTGAAATAGTAGAGAACGCCAATTTTAGCTGTCAAATAAGAATCTTTACCATTGATTTCCCCCACACCGAGGGCACCATCAAATTCCGAGTTGGCCACGAGGTTGTAATTTCCCTCTGTTACTAATTTAAAGTCAGCACTCAGACACCACTCGACACCCAATCCAGCATTGAATAAACCGCTTGCGGCATTATCTTCCACTCCAGGCGTAGCTTGATCTGTAAGCATTCGATATGCTACACCGCCGCCGACACTAAGATATGGAGATACCGGCTCACATGGAGCAAGATAATAGAGAAGATTCAAATCACCTGTGATCGTATTGTTAAGTGTAGTAGTAACTGGTGTTCCCCATTCTCCTTCCAGATGAAGATATTCACCCGAGAGTCGAAGCCCCACATGTTCTGAAAAATTCCTTTGAATCGATAAGTAAGCACCATAATTAGCGTTTGTGGCAGTTATATTGGAATTTACATATCGAGGATAGTCAAATCCAACACCTACTGCCCAGCTATTTTTAGATAACTGAGCGTTTACAGATTGAACGACAAAAAGCACTAAAAGAAATAGAATAGTGATTATTTTTTTCATACATCCTCCCCTTTTCGAGGTTATTGGTTTTAAATTATTAAAAAAAGTTATATTTTTGCTTGTCCATTTAAGTCGGGGTGTAGCGCAGCCCGGTTAGCGCGCTTCGTTCGGGACGAAGAGGTCGAGAGTTCGAATCTCTCCACCCCGACAAGATCTTCAATGGAAACTTTTTTTACATATATTATTTTCAGTCCTTCAAAGAACAGATTTTACGTCGGCTCCACAAACGACATCGATAGACGTTTAACTGAACACAACTCCGGACAATCCAAATCTACTAATTCCGGCAAACCATGGAAGCTCGTCTTCCTTAAAGAATTTACCTCTCGATCCGATGCCATTAATCTTGAAATCAAAATCAAAAAACGTGGCATCAAAAGATTCCTCCGGACAATCCAAATCTACTAATTCCGGCAAACCATGGAAGCTCGTCTTCCTTAAAGAATTTACCTCTCGATCCGATGCCATTAATCTTGAAATCAAAATCAAAAAACGTGGCATCAAAAGATTCC
>NZ_JBQXXK010000004.1:57548-91865 GCF_052656625.1 Melioribacter sulfuriphilus
TCCGGACAATCCAAATCTACTAATTCCGGCAAACCATGGAAGCTCGTCTTCCTTAAAGAATTTACCTCTCGATCCGATGCCATTAATCTTGAAATCAAAATCAAAAAACGTGGCATCAAAAGATTCCTCGACGACGTTATGCCCGGTTAGCGCGTGGCGCCCGAGGCGCCAAGGTCAACAGTTCGAATCTCTCCACCCCGACAAGATCTTCAATGGAAACTTTTTTTACATATATTATTTTCAGTCCTTCAAAGAACAGATTTTACGTCGGTTCCACAAACGACATCAATAGACGTCTAACTGAACACAATTCCGGACAATCCAAATCTACTAATTCCGGCAAACCATGGAAGCTCGTCTTCTTTAAAGAATTTACCTCCAGATCAGAAGCCATTAGTCATAAAATCAAAAAACGCCGTGTTAAATGATTCTCCAACCTTTATATTTTTACTTATCGTTTATCTATTCAACATTATTTAAAGTCTTTAACGGATATTTAATCAAATTTCTTGTCCCTCAGGAATAATACTATCTATTAATTAAAAGAGAAGACAACGGCAATTTAAAGGAGTAAAATGCATCTAAAAAGGAGCGCCTGTAAATTTATCAGGCGCTCTTAATTTTAAAATCAGCCTCCAGCCCCCTGATCATGTTTCGGAACCCATACCCATTGATCTCTTACTTTTTTATAGACTTTCAGATTTGCAGTAATCCGAGCAGAAGTTTCGCCAGCGTTAAGAGTCCCTGTTACAACTACTTTAAAACGCTGAACAACCGCTGACCATACCCACGTACCCCTTTGAGTTGGGAATTCCGGATTATAATGGTCTCTTGTTCCGTCACCATCCAGGTCGTCTTGATATTCGTCCGGTAATGCAGGTTGAGGCGAAGCAGTATAACTTATCGTTACTGCAAGGATATTTCCATTTTCGTCATAGCGTAGATCATAATCACCAAACACATCAATCTGAGAAATTAAGTTACGCACCCAACTTTCACTGACGGTTCCAGATAGTGGCGTTATGTTCAAAATCGGCGTGTATGAGTGACTTATTGTATTTCCCTTAGCAACTACCTGTTCGTTTGCATCAGGCTCGTTGGTGTTTACACTCGAAATTGAAAATGTACCATTGTCAGCAACAGTCCAGGATGAGAAACCTGTAATTTGAGTTGATGCAGAAGTACCTTCAGCATCAACCGTAGCAGTCCCCTTTACTTCCCATTCAAGAGTGGATGGGTTTAATCTGTATACAGATAACGCTTTCCCTGGGGTCGAAATATAAGGCAGAGGGAAAGAAACGGTAACAGGTTTTGCAAATGTAATCCCTGTCGGTTCAAAATTTGCAGCTGCAGTTATAACTTTATTAGATGTTGCAGGCAAAGGCACAACATTGTTTGATGTAATAGGTGCAACAGATATCTGCGTATCGGATGATAATGCTCCAGCAGGGACATCAACCGAAACTTGTTTTGTTGTTACAGCTTCAGTAGTAGTTGTACCAACCTGCCCTCCATTTGTAGCTGAAACCGATTTGGTCACCGATTTCAATTTAATTAAATAAGCAGTAGGCACCTGCGCTATATAATTATTCTTATCAATTGTCGCTGTTACCTTTTTAGCGCCGTATGATGCTGCCACTGCACTGACTTTTAGTTTAGCGCCTGGGACATTGGAAACGTCATATTGATAATTGCCAGTATTGTCTGTAGCAAGAGTAGTTAATATTTCTCCAGATTCATTTGCTAAAATAACTGTAGCTCCCTGAATTCCACCAAGAGTTACAGCATCTTTTACATAGCCGTTTAGAACCAGAGGTGCAGTCGGTTCAACAGGTGTTGGAGGAGCATTAACTATCGGCTCTGTTTTGGTACCCTCACATCCTGTGTAAGCAATCAGTGCAAACACAAGAAATATGGAAAGGATTATTGAAGCAAATAATGATTTTTTAGTGTACATACATACCCCTTTCATGGTTTGATATCAATTTCTTTTTTAATTCGTTTTTAATAAATGCAGGATTATAACTATAAAATTCTTTTTCAAAATAGTTGCCTGTATTATATGTCATTCCTACAAGAGAGGATATTTCTCCTTTTACCCGATATTCCCACCTGAAATTTTCTGCTGTTCTAATCCTAAAAAATGATGGAGTGGAATATTTTGAAGGGAAAATCGGTATCGAAAAATTAAATCCTCCATTTGTATTTCCATCATAAGAACGAACAGCAAAAAAGCCCAGTTCAGTTTCTCCAAATTGACGGTTAATATCGAGTCGAATACTTTTGTCTTTGTATAGGAATTTGCCCGTAGTTACTCCTACTGTAAGGTCATATTTATTTATTCGATACTTCATACTAATGTTATATGTAAAGAGATATAAATCGGAATAATAGTATTTATTTTGGTAGATTGACAAATATCCTGTATATCCGGCATTTCCTCTCAAAATTATGTTTCCATTGTTGAAGACTTTCATCATCGAAAAATCAGTTCCATACCTATTTTCCGTAAAATATCCGATTGTAGATGTAAAAAAAGTTGTTTCGCTTATTTTTAACGTTTGTCCAAGAGAAACAATTCCAGGCCTGATATAATCGCCTTCGCCTTTAAATTCGTTATAAATTGGAATAATCGTTTGTATATTCAGTTCCATTCCTTTCCACCACGATGTTCTTAGTTCAGGAATAATATTGACTTGAGCTCTTACTGGATTATCATAATCACCAAATTGCCCTTTGAACCCCGGGTGGATTGTTAAATCTGTGCGAAAGTCAGATTGATTTTCAGTATCCCTTTCAAAGTTTACTGAAGTATACGAAATAATTAAACTTTTTTCGAAGTCACTCCAATCCGTTGTGCCTTCCATCACAGAATAAAACAGACGATTATTGTATTTGACCTCAAGCATCGGAATTTTATTATTTAGCATAGTAATAACTACCATATCATATCCTTTATAATCCTTTATTATATTCATAACTTCGAATAGTCCATCAACATTAAATCTGTAGAGGCGATTTTCATACGCAATAGAAATTCTTGTCCCAACCACGCTTGCCGAAATATTTTCGAAGCCCCTACGACTTAATTCTTTAACCAAAGTCGCATTAGGTGAACCGAAATATGATAATGGAAGTAAAAAAAAAATTAAAATTACCCTAATGAACGTGTATTTCATATTGATGGAACTAACCCGTGATTAAGGAACTACCTGTTGACAGGACAATGCCCACTGATAATCCTATTATTTAGCGTGCAATATAGCATATATAATTTTTAATATCAAAATAAAATTGATTATTTTTTTGTAAAGAAATAATTTTTTATTTGGAGGTAAAATGCCTGATAATCATTCTTTTGATATTGTATCGATTATCGATTTTCAAGAAGTTGATAATGCAATAAACCAGGCTTTGAAAGAAATTCGCCAGCGATATGATTTGAAAGATTCGCAAACTGAAATTGAATTAAACAAAAAGGATAAGCTAATAAACATCAACACAAAAGACGATTATTCATTGAAACAATCTTATGATATTTTACAGAGTAAATTCATCAAGCGAGGTTTATCGATAAAAGCTATGAAACCAAATCAACCTTATGCAGCAGCAGGCGGAAGACTAAAACAAACTATAACATTACAAAGCGGAATTTCAAAAGAAAACGCCAAACTGATTACGAAGTTAATAAAAGAGAGCAAACTTAAAGTAACGACTCAAATTCAAGATGAACAGGTGCGTGTTAGTGCACCTAAAATTGACGACCTACAGAAAGTTATTCAGCTTATAAAAGATGCGGATTTCGACTTTCCTATTCAGTTCGTGAACTATAAATAAAAAAAGCCGTCCTTAATGGACGGCTTTTCTTCAGATAATCCTTAGAATCTGATTGAGAAACCAAGATTGAATGTTCTCGGTAACCCTGGGAAAATTTCAGCATCGTCAGCAGAGTGATTAACACCATTAGCTTTGTAAGCATTATAACTACTATTGTCAGTAGCATCCTGTACATATAACTCATCAAACAAATTGAATACATGTGCATAAATGGTTAAGTCCAATCCGTTGAATTCAAGAGGAATATTGTAATAGAAATGCAATTCAAACAGACTGAAAGCTGGAATTTTCCATACCTGTCCTCTGTCGTTTGCATTAGTTCTGGTAAATGGATCAAAATCAGCATAATACTCAGTATTATATCTCCATTGTAATTGAGCATTCATTCCCTGAACAGGCGATACTGTTACTCCAGCTGCAATCTGAGTTTGAGGTGCATCTCCAACTTTTAAGTCTTTTATATAGTAATTATAGGATTCTTGTTTATTAGTTTGGTAATCAACTACATAAACACCTGAGACATCATCAGTATACTTCCAGCTACCGAATGAACCAGCAGCATCAAAACGGAGTAAATTAGAAGCCTGGTATGCAAGCTCTAATTCCAGACCAGCATGAGTTGAATTGATACCATTTAGAAATACAAGTCCTTCCGAACCATCGGCATTGACCACGCCTCTTGATTGTGCTCTATCTTTCCAGATCGTGTAGTAAACATTTGCTTTAGCATTAAGTCTGTTATTAAAAGCTTTGTAATTGGTGCCTGCTTCAAATGAAAGAATTTTTTCATTCTTCGGATCTGTAATTTTAGCGCCGCTCCTATCGTCAATAACCTGATCGAATATTGGTACTCTGGCTATGTAACCTGCATTGGCATAAAAACTCAAATCTGTGCTATAACGGAAGCTAGCTCCACCCTTAACCTGATATCCGCCAATCCAGTCGGTTTCAGCGTACAATTCACCGCCGTCAGCAGCTTTTGTAAAATGATTTGTATGATCATATTTAATCATTGAATAACCGGCAGTTGCATAGTACGTTAATCGATCCTGGCTATATTCAGCTTGTGCAAAGGCTCCTGCCCAGCTAACAGTATTTGTAAAGAAATAATCGATTTTATCACCGAGTTTCTTGTAGTACTGATCTGGGGTATCAAAGTCGTTAGCTGAACTATAGAAATAATCGCCACCTAATAAGTCTCTTACTTCTCTGTAGTGTTCAATTTCGGCGTAACGTACATCGACACCGAATGATGTAGTAAGGTTTTCATTGACTTTGTAGAATGCTTTTGATATTCCACCAATAGTCCATTGATTATTCACACTATTTCTCAATATACCACGGGATAACGAAACTATATTACCATTTGCAAGAGTATCGAGATTTTTTATATTTCTGTCGATAGTAGCATTCCAATCTACTACTCTCTGTAGCAATGAATTATCAAAGACCATAGATCCGAATGTACCCGAACCACCTCCTGTACCGCCTGACCAGTATAGTGTTGTATAGAGTGAAAAATCTTTAGTTAAATTGGAATACCAGTTGAAGTTTACAATTGGTTTATGATAGTAATTTTCTCTTTCCATCAGGAAGTTCGGTGAATAGCGGTCATAAGAATTGTCGTTCCAGTATTGTTTTCCACTATATGAAGGATTAACAGAATTCCAGTTGGCATTATAAAGGATTCCCTGTTCAGCTAATTTGGGATCCTGGAGAATCGATTCGCTATAACCTAATTCTCTTGCTAATTCGTGAGAAAAAGTTGCGGCATTTAAACGATACGATCTTTGTCCGTGCCTTTGAGGAGCACCAGTAGCATAAATTTCAAGCCTGTTATTCTGATCTACCTGATAAGCAGCTCCAATGTAATATGCATAGGCATCTGTCCATGTACGATCGACTACGCCTTTGCCAGTCTTTTTAACACCCCCAAAAGTAAGCGCAAATTTATTGTTAATTAAACCAGTATGGACAAATAGTGTTTGTTTTGAAAAATCGCCACTACCTATTTCATTTTTGTAGAATACACCTCTTTTGGCAGCTGTAGGATCTGTAACAATGTTGATAACACCGCCAACCGATGGAGTAGCCAGAGTAACTGCAGTTAATCCTCTTTGTACCTGAATAGAGGAAGTAGCGTCACCAAGTCCATCCCAGTTCGACCAGTAGACCCATCCATTTTCCATGTCGTTGATCGGTACACCATTTATCATTATGGCAATATTTCTTTGATTAAATCCTCTCACATTAATACGTGCATCACCGGCACCACCACCATTATCGGTAGCAAATACCGAAGGCGTATAATTAAGTACAAGAGGTATATCTCGCGAACCTAAAATTTGTTCAATATTTTTTTTGTCAATATCTGTAAAAGCAACGGGAGTTTTTTGTTCTTTAGCACGGTCTGCTATTACTTCAACTGAAAGGGAGAATTCGTGTTCTTTCAGTGCGAAGTTTACTTCCATATTATTTGTAAGATTTACATCGTACTCAACTTTTTCATAGCCGATGTAGCTACATACTATGGTGTAACGGCCTTTCGGCGCTGTAATTTTGTATGAACCGTCTGCCTCGGAAGCAGCTCCAATTGTTGTACCTTTTAGAAATACATTTGCTCCGATAAGGGCTTCGCCATACTGCGATTTAACTACACCACTTATTGTGTAGTTCTGAGCCATCAAAAAAGTTGGTAATGTCAACAGCATTAATAATAATGCTGAAATACGGTAAAATGATTTACTCATAGTTTAACCTCTGTTTTTTGGGAAATTATATTTATTAATAAAAAGGTAAGTATATTCGAATTGCTAATTATCATGTAAGATTTAATTTGACTTAAATTAATATTCATAAATTTTCTGAGCTAAAAAATTATCCCGACTCCACTAATAAAATTTCACTTAACTATTATTATTTCTCAGCAACTAATATGATGGGAATTAATTTCATTTTCAACTTGCTTAATAATACTTAACGATTTCTTAATACCCTATGGAATTTATTTCGCTCTTTTGAAAATAGGAAAATACTTTTAAATGAGGAAAAAAAATCTTCTAATTTTCAATTACCAATTTAAATTTTTATTTTTTGAAATCATCTAAATATTCGTAAAAATATTTTTTTATATATTTCTGAATTACTTTGATAGTTATATGAGGCTCATATGAGGCGATACATTATCCTTTTATCATTATTTTTTACTTCTCTTGTTTACACATCAGATAAGCCATATGTAATTTTAATTTCATTTGACGGTTTTAGATGGGATTACCTGGACAGAGGATTAACGCCAAATCTAAACAACCTGGCAAACTCAGGAGTAAAAGCTCTCTCTTTAAGACCAGCATTTCCATCCAAAACTTTTCCAAATCACTTTTCAATAATTACCGGTATGTATCCCGACAACCATGGAATAATCGGAAATTATTTTAGAGATACAATCAAAAATAGAGAATATTCCCTCAGCGATACTGCGGCAATAAAGGAGTCTTTCTGGTACCTTGGAGAAGCCTTCTGGGAAACTGCAGAGAGAAACGGTATTATTACTGCAAGCTATTTCTGGCCTGGCTCGGAAATCTCTTTAGATTATAGACACCCAACTTATTTTGAGAAATACGATCACAATCGAAGTTACCAAGAAAAAGTAAAAGGCATTGTCGATTGGCTGAAAATGCCTGCCAATAGACGCCCACACTTCATTACACTTTATTTTCACGATACTGATACCTACGGACACGACTTTGGGCCAAATTCACCCGAAATAAATCGAGCAATTGCCAGACTCGATTCTGTTGCTGCACATCTTCTCAACGAGATTTATAAAACCGAGCTTAAAGATAGTATTAACCTTATTTTCGTTTCCGACCACGGAATGACCGCTATTGATCAGGAAAAAATAATCAATATTGAATCGATCATTGAGGAATATAAATGCAATTTCCAGTACGACGGTCCTATTATGTTCGTTAATCCACCGTCAGACAAAGTTGAAGAAGTTTATAAAACTCTGAAAAAGTCCGAAAATCATTTCACAGTATATAAAAAAGAAGAAATGCCAGACTATTTTCATTTTAGTACTCATCCATTTATTTATAGAATAGTTATCGTTGCAGATTTAGGCTGGAGTCTCCGCACAAATAAAGAGCCCAAATGGTTGAGCAAAACAAAAGGAAATCATGGCTACGATAATAATTTACTCGACATGCACGGTATATTTCTGGCATATGGTCCCGCATTTAAAACTAATTATAAAACTGGAACCTTATGGAATATCGATATTTACCCCCTTCTTTGCAAAATTTTCGGAATATCGCCACGTTCAAATATCGACGGTAAGCTCGAACGGATCGAATTTATATTAAAGGAGAAATGAAATGTCCGGAAATATCTTCAATATAAATTACAGCAAACACTTTCTACAAAATGGACTTGAAATAATACTTTTTCAGGATAGAACTGTACCGACAGTATCAGTAAACATCTGGTATAAAGTAGGTTCAGCAAATGAAGTTCCGGGCAAAACTGGTTTTGCTCATCTGTTCGAACACATGATGTTTCAGGGTTCCAAGCACGTGCCTAAGGAAGGTCATTTCAAATTCATCGAGGAAGCAGGCGGGAGCTTAAATGGCTCAACTTCATTCGACAGAACAAATTATTACGAAACTGTACCGGCAAATTATCTCGAACTAGCGCTCTGGCTCGAATCTGACCGTATGGGTTTCTTACTCGATGCGCTAAACCAAGAAAAGCTCGACAATCAGAAAGAAGTCGTAATGAATGAGAGACGACAACGCTATGAAAATCAGCCATATGGACTGGCATGGGAATTAATTTTCTCGAATCTCTTTCCGCCAGATCACCCCTACTCGTGGCCTACCATCGGCTGGATGAAAGACATTGAAAATTTCAGTCTCGATGACGTTAAGGATTTTTTCAAGAAATATTATAAACCTTCTAACGCAACGCTTGCTGTTGGCGGGAATTTCGAAAAGGAAGAAGCAATTGATTTAATTGTTAAATATTTCGGCGAAATACCAGGTGGCGCTAAACCAGAATTACCTGTTTCTGAACAGATTTCGTTGAGTAAAACAAAAAAAGTTGTGCACCCCGATAATATTGAGCTCCCAAGAATTTATTTAGCATGGCATTCCGATAAAATATTTGGAGACGACGATGCCTCGCTTGATATTCTTGCCGATGTTCTATCGTCAGCTAAAAGTTCACGCCTTCAAAAGTCGTTAGTCTTCGAAAAGCAAATCGCACAAGATGTTAATGCATTTCAGTTTTCCGCTCGTCTTGCTGGTGTGTTCATTATTGTGGCTACTGCAAAGCCAGGCGTTTCAACAAATGAACTAAAAGAAGAAATTTTCCGTCAAATTGATCAATTAATAAAAAGTGGAATTACTCTTGAAGAGCTAGACAGAGCAAAGAACTCTATAAAATCTCATTACGTTTATTCGTTACAAAAAATCGACAACATAGTCGACCAGCTTAATCTTTATAACTATCATTTGGGTGAGCCCAACTCGTTTGAATATGACCTGGAAAGATATTCAAATGTAAGTAGCTCTAAAGTGCAGCAAACTGCAAACAAATATTTATCCAACGACTATGTAGAATTGCATATCGTTCCGAAAGAGGGAGGTTTAAATGTTTGACAGATCAACACCACCTAAACCCAAATCAAAAATCGATTTCAATCTACCCGAAATAGAAAAATTTAATGCGGGTAATAATATAATTTATTATTCTAAAAAAGTTAAACTACCAATTGTACAGCTTAACATTATCATAGAAGTGGGTAGCTGCCTGGATCCAGTTGACAAAAAAGGCCTCGCTTTACTGACTTCGTTGTTGATAGACGAAGGAGCAGGTAAATATGATTCATTCGAACTAAACGATGAATTTGAAAAGCTGGGTACGGTTTTAAGTATCAATGTAAATCACGACACATTCTCTTTCTCGATGCTTTCATTAAGTGAAAATTTTGAAAAGTCGTTTGCCCTCCTTACAGAAATTTTAAATAGTCCCAGTTTGAAAGCCGAAGACTTCGAAAGGGAGAAAAAGAAACTCAAGAGTAAAATCATTCAACTAAAAAAAGAACCTTCTTACATCGCGAACACAGCATTCGACAAAATAATTTTTGATGGCACCTATTACGCATACCCAGAAATTGGATATCTCGAAACATTGGAAAACATAACGATTGATGATGTAAAAGAATATTATCAAAAATACATTCAAAATAATAGATTAAATTTAACAGTAGTAGGTAATGTATCTAAAGATAACATCGTCAGCCTGGTAAACAAAAATTTTTCTGGCAGGCAAGAATTAAACAACGAACAGTTTATAGAACCTACTTTAGCACAAAAGACAAAAATATACATTGTCGATAAGAAGGAAGCTCCTCAAACTGAATTAAGAATTGGTCACATAGGTAGCAAACGCAACGAAGAGACTTATTACTCGATAAAATTAATGAATACAATTTTAGGTGGCGACTTTTCGAGCAGAATAAATTTAAATCTCAGAGAAAAAAAAGGATTTACCTACGGAGCCGGCTCAGTATACAATTATCATAAAAATGCCGGATTTTTTGAAGTCTTTACTGCCGTTAATACTGAAAACACTGGCGAATCGATTTATGAAATAATCAAAGAAATTAATGGTATTAAAGATAAAATCGAAGAGGACGAGATTAATTTTGCCAAATCGTATCACACAAAAAAGTTTCCTTCACTTTTTGAAACTTATACTCAATTAGCAAAAAATATCACACCGTTAATAATACATAAACTGGATACGAATTATTATCAGAATTACATTGAAAAAATTAATTCAGTCAAAGACGAAGAGATACTTAATGCGGCAAAGCAATATTTGCACCCGAATAATCTTGTTATTGTAGCTGTTGGAGACAGGAATAAAATTTACGATCAAATAAAAGGATTCGGTGCGGAGATTCTTATAATTGATGAAACTGGTAATGTCTTAGAGACCAATTAAATCACAGGCACTATTCTGTATCCCTTTTTGCGGTATTTGTCGAATTCGGGTTTGATAACCTTGAAATTTTCTGGGGTGATCAAAAACACTTTAGTTTTGTCACCTGTTTTATCTTCGCAATAGTATTTAAACCGTGAGACTAATTCGTCTTTATCTTCATCGTCAAGCAGTATAAAATCAGAATTAATTTTTAGTGCAATCCCTTTCTTATTAAACTTTTCCTCGACGTAATTAAAAACCGGTGAATTATAGAGTTCAGAATTTTTATCAATCATAAAAAAAAGCGCGTGGGGGAAATCGATTCTAATTTTGTCAATTGCATTGTCGATAACTTTTTTATGCGAACGAATTTTGATTCTATAATCAGATGAAATTTCGTCATTCATTAGTACGACATAATCTTTATCGTATTTATCGATCGAATCGGCGGCAATTTTAGATTCCTCAGAAGGAATAAATCCGACAGCGAAACGATACGGCATATTGAGTATATCTGTAAATTCGGTATTGTCAGTTTCCACATCATAAAATATAAAAGCCAGATTATTTTGTTCTCTTTTAATTTTAGGGTCGGGAATTAAATCCGCCAGTAATTTCAGTTTTTCATTCGAATAGACGCGGAGTTCCGTCTCTCCGTAGATCTTTTTTTCTTCCGACACAAAGCTTGTCATATCATTTTCAATGGCATATTCGAGGTCTCTTAAGATTAGAGGAATCGGCAAGTCCTCTGGCAAATGTACAATGATTTTATGATGAATCGAATCTTCGTTGCTTATTTTTATTTTCTTTTTACTAATCCAATCTTTATCAATTCCGTGGTTATCCAAAATTGCGTTAAAAACCGAGTCGATAACTTGTACCTCGAATTCTCCAACCACATGGTCAATGCTATTGTTCTGCTTATTTAAGAATAAGTCGACGGATAGATTAATAATTAGTAATATGACAGCAGTTCCGATAAGATAATAGGTTAATTTATAATTCATGGATTACTTGGTAAGTCTTATTTGTTTTTAAATTGCGCTTTTCTTTTTTCGATAAATGCAGAAGTTCCTTCCTTAAAATCTTCAGTTTCTGTACAAAGCGCAAAAAGGCGGCTTTCATTTTTCATTTCTTCCTTGCGTAGAGTCGAATTCGTTCTAACGGATTCAAGTGCATATTTAACTATCAGACTACTCTTAGAAGCGATCTTTTCGCCAATATTTTTTGCAGTTTCGAGCAATTCTTCATGCGGTGTAATTTTGTTTACAAGTCCTATTCTTAATGCTTCGTTTGCATCGATCATATCTCCCGTCAAAATCATTTCGAGAGCTTTTGATTTGCCTGTAATTTCCTTAAGACGCACAGTACCACCATAGCCAGGAATAATTCCAAGATTAATTTCAGGTTGGCCGAAACGCGCGTTTTCCGATGCAATTCTTATATGACAGGACATTGCCAATTCGCATCCGCCGCCGAGCGCATATCCATTTACTGCAGCTATGACAGGCTTATCAAAATTTTCTATATAATTAAAAATGTCCTGACCGTTCCTTGAAAATGCTTCAGCTTCATCTTTGTTTAATTTATTTAGTTCTGTTATATCGGCTCCAGCTACGAAGGCTTTATCGCCCGAACCCGTAATTATCACCACTGCAATAGACGAATCTTCTTCGATCATGTTAAAAACAGTACGCAGCTCATCGAGTGTCCCGATATTTAATGCATTCAGCTTGTCAGGTCTGTTAATTTTTACGATTCCTAATTTTCCTTCCCTGTTGAAAATTATGTTTTCTAAATCCATCTTTTCTTCCTCTATATTTTAACAAATATTGGGATTGTAGCTTTAAAGACAAACGACAGATACTGATTGTCCGGCAAATAGTTATAATACGTCATTACATCAAGAATAAACATTGAAAAGCCTCCACCAATTTGAAACCCAAATTTCGATTTACCTTCGGTAAAATTCTGCCTGTTTTTATCTTCTTTAAAGATATGAGAATTTTCAAAATATGAATATTGAATACCCGCATCAACCAGCGGCATAAGCAAGGCAACGTTTTCTACAAGTGGGGGGAAATAATATCTTATTCCAGCAGCCAGAAAAATCATATTACTCGAATAAGATGCATAATCCGTTTTCTTGTAGAGCGTTTGTTTACCTGGGTAATGCTGATATCCAAGCGTTGAGTAAAAAAAGAATGGGACCAACAAATTATCTGTGTAGAGGAGTGAAGTTTCCGCTCCTACACCAATGTTATTCTTATCGGAAAAATTTCCAACTGGGAACTTCGGGCCAACTCCTAACGACATAAACAAACCTTTAGCATCGCCGAAGCTCGTCGGTTGCGCATTATTTGTTACTGAAAAAAATAATAACATTAACAGTAAGAATATCTTCATTTACACACCAAATAATTTGGTTCCGACTCCGAATTTATAAACCAATTCGCCGCCGTAATATGCAGTAGCAATTATTAACGCCATACCAATAATAGCAAAAAAAAGAATAAATAAATTGTGATAAAACAGGTCTTTGTTTTTCTTAATTGTATAAAATCGATAAAAAAGGAGAGTAGAGCAAAGCCATATGAAGAGTGAAGAATAGAGCTCGTGGCGCTTTATAGTCTGTTGCAATTCTGTATTTTGAATTATTTTTTGATTTATTTTCTGGGTTTCCATATTACCAGTCAATACGGCTGCAGTTGAAAAAACTATAACCAGCAATAAGAAAATTAGTGCCAATTTACTCATATTCTTTTTACCGGCAATAATACCCGCAACATCGACAACAAAATAGACCGAATACAATACAATCGGGAAATGAACAAAGAGTGGATGAACAGTTTCCATAAAATTTCCTTTCCGATTAGCCGCAGAGCACACTACCGCCATTGACATTAAGGATTTCGCCGTTGATATGCGCTGCTAAATCAGATGCAAGAAATAAAACAGGTCCAGCTATATCTTCCGCAGTTGCAATTTTGCCAAGTGGAATAGTATTAATTATTTCCTGTTTATATTTTTCGTCTGCAAAAACTTCATTGTTCATCTCTGTATCAACCCAGCCGGGGGCTACAGAATTAACAGTGATACCAAACTTTGCCAGTTCAACAGCCAACGATTTTGTAAACGAGATCATACCGCCTTTTGTGGCAGCGTAATGGGAATGGTATGCTTCACCGCGTTGCCCTGCCGTAGAAGAAATTAAAATTATTCTGCCGTATTTATTTTTTTTCATATACGGTATAACAGCTTTTGTAAATAAAAAAGCCGATGTAAGATTAATCCGAATAATTTCGTTCCATTTATCGAGAGTTAATCTGTCAATCGTACCATCGTTCCAGATGCCTGCATTGTGAACAAGTATGTCAATTCCCCCAAAATCTTCAGCCGTCTGCTCAACCATCTTGAATATTTCATTTTCAGATTCCATATCCACGCGATAAGCTTTTGCTTTCCCCTGAAGTTGTGTCTCTAATTTTTTTGCACGTTCGACTGCAGTTTTATATGTGAATGCTACTCTTCCGTTGGCATGCGTAAAATATTTCACACATGCCTCGCCTATTCCGCGTGAACCACCTGTTACTATGGCCACTTTATTTTTTAAATCGATCATTGTACCTCACTTTATATAAAAATAAACCTTTGGCAGGCAAAGCTTCGCCCGCTGCAGTTCTATCCTTTTCTTCCAATATTTTTTTTAGGTATTCAATACTATAATTATTAATAGCTGCTTTCAACAATGTACCTACAATAGAACGTACCATACCGTGTAAAAACCTGTCGGCTGTAATGGCAAAAAGTGTAATGTCTGTTTTTCTGAACCATTTAATTTCTCTAACTTCACAAAATTTGTTTTGTACAGAAGACCCGGCCTTACAAAATGATGTAAAATCTATCTTTCCGCAAAATACACTGCTTATAACATTGAGAAAGTTTATATCAATGTTACGTATGGGCGGATACAAATAGGAGTATCTCAAATAAAAAGGAGATTTTATGTGACTGAATAAATAAATATATTTTCGTTCCTTCGCATCGTATCTTGAATGAAAATTTTCATCTACCTGTTCAATTTTTTTAATTGCTATATCTTCTGGCAAAAGAGAATTTAAAGAATAGGTAAATTTATTTATATCAATTTCCTTTTCATATCTAAAATTTGCAACTTGTCCCAGAGCATGTACTCCTGAATCCGTCCTTCCTGAACCAATAAGATTAACTTTTTCTTTTAAAATAATCTCAATAGCATCAATTATTTTTTGCTGCACAGAAATTTTATTCCTCTGTACTTGCCAGCCAAAATAATTAGTACCGTCGTATTGAATAGTAAGTTTATAATTGTACATTATTGCTTAAAAAATCAATGCATTTCAAAATTACATCAAATGAGATTGATATACTAATACTTTCTTGTTGTTTTTTTTATATGATAACATTAAATTGCAAAAAAATTGGGCAGCAAGAAAAATAAAATTTATGGCTCAACATAACTAAACAAATATACTTATTAACAAATTGAGGGGTGAGTATGAAAAATAAGATACCACTTCTATTATTAATCCTTTTGCTTCCCATTAATCTAATGGCACAAAACACATTCAGAATTATGGGAACGGTAACCGATACATACGGAGAGCCGTTGATCGGCGCAAATGTCTATATTCCTGCCCTAAATGCTGGTGCTGCTACGGATATGGCAGGAAAATATGTAATAGAACTTTCAAAGGAAATCGCTAAAGGACAGCAAGTAGTTCTAAATGTTACGTATGTGGGTTATAAAGCCCAATCAGTAACATTAACACTTGCTGGGAATTCCATCCAACAAGATTTTGTATTGGAAGAAGATGTATTTGAAAGTGAAACAATCGTCGTTACAGGTATTGCATCGAAAACTTCCAAAGCAGTAGCCGAAGTTGCAGTTTCGAGAGTTCCCGCTGCTCAGCTAGCCGAGATACAAAGTTACCAGGGATTATCACAATTAGTCTCAGGTAAAATTGCCGGTGTTCAGGTTGCACCTTCATCTGGAAATGTCGGCGGCGGATTCCGTTTCTTCGTAAGAGGTGGCGGCGGATTGAATGGTGATGAACAACCTGTAATTTACATCGATGGTATACGTGTAGAAGATGCAGAAATTGAGGGCTATGGTGTTGGTGGTCAGGGTTCGAGTATTCTGGCTAATTTGAACGTACAGGATATCGAAAATATTGAAGTACTCAAAGGACCTGCCGCAGCTGCAATGTATGGTACAGACGGTTCGAATGGCGTTGTGTTGATTACAACAAAATCGGGAAAACTGGGCGCAGGTTTAAAACCTTACTCAATTACCTATAAATATGACTACGGTTACAATACACAGGCATACAAATTCAAAAAAGACCGTTTCGAAAGTGCTGATCGTGCAAATGGTATTTATCAGGACGGTTTAATTAGAAATCACTATGTTAATTTCTCCGGCGGCACTGGTGTACTTCGTTATTATGCTTCTTACGAAAATCGGCTCGAAAATGGCATTCTTCCTAATTCCTCTATGGATAGGTCGTCGGTAAGATTAAATCTTTCGGCTTATCCGACAGAAAAATTGACATTCCAATTAAACTCTGCGTTCATATTTAACGATATTCAGCGACCGAATAATGATAACAATATATATGGCTGGTTGGGTAATACATTATTACGTCTCTGGTATTTCACAGATAGCACTTCGGTAGCCAGTATAAAAGATCTTAACAAAAACAATCAGTACCTTGGCTCTTTCAAGATTACCTGGAAACCGATTGAGAACCTCGAACTGAATGCTGGCGTAGGCATTGACGACAACGATTGGCGTCAGGATCAAATATTCCCTGTTACTGGCAGCTATTCAACTATCAACAAGGGACAAAAAAGCATTTATAACAGACACAATCGTCAGTTTACGTACGATTTAAATGCTCGTTATAATTATGACATAGCAAAAGAACTGAAAGGCTCATCCGTAATTGGTAGCCAAATACTGGACAGCAAAGTAACAACAAGTTTTATGTCTGCCGAAAATTTTGGTAGTCAATATATTATGAATATCGGTTCAGGTCTGACGATTAATGAATACGACGAAGGATTCAGCCATCTCCGCCAGGCAGGCATCTATATTGACAACAATTTCTCGTACAAAGATCAGTACTTTTTGACCCTGGCTATTCGAAGAGATTATGCCAGTACAATAGGTGAAAATGCACCTGCTATAACATATCCGAAGGTAAGTCTCGCCGTAAGAATGGATAAATATGATTTCTTCCCGGAATTCTTTGACCTATTTAAGTTAAGAGCAGCTTATGGTGAAAGTGGGCAACTTCCAGGTACTGATGATGCTATACCATTACTCTGGCAAGCATATAACGGCGGAGCAGGTATAGGTGGCATTTTGAATTCAATCGGTAATACAAACATTGAACCTGAAAGAATTAAAGAATTCGAAATTGGTTTTGATACAGAATTCTTAAATATGTTTGCACTCGAATTTACTTACTTTAACGGCAACGCAAAGAACTCAATAATTTACAAAAACAATCCACCTTCATCTGGACTTACTGCCAGCACAGTGCCTTTCAATATTGGCGCAATGAAGAATCACGGATTTGAAACACTGTTGCAAATAAACCCGATTAAAGGGAGGGATTATAATCTGGACGTAAATATAATCTGGAATTACCAGACAAACGAAGTAACTGATATGGACGGCCAGGAAATTCCCGATGGATTTGATGTAAATTATATTAAAGAAGGTATGAAAAAGCATGAGTTCTATACTTTTAAAACAGTCGGTGCTCGCTTTGATGAAAGTGGTAAATATTTAGGTCCCCAGGTTTCAGAAGATCGTGTAGACCTCGGTAATCCAATTCCAGATCATACAGGCTCAATTAGCTTTAATTTCCGCTTCCTGAAGAATTTTAACTTATATGCCCTGGCAGAATGGGGACTGAATAACAAGGTTTATAACCTCACAAGACAATTTGCAATTCAATTCGGCAACGATACTGAATATAATATATTGAGAGCTAAATTGGGACTTTCTTCTTCTCATACCGAAGTAACACCACTTGAAGTTGGTTCTCCCGAATATAAAGCTGCTGCAGAACAATATGCAAAATTGTCCATTAGTTACGACGGCAACTTTATTGAAGATGCGGATTATTTTACAGTCAGAGAAGTAAGTTTGAGTTACGACTTTACTGAATTGTTTAGTCAGTACTTACATACCTCTACTTATCTCCAGAGAGTTGTGGTAGGATTTTCTGTACGCAACCTTCTTAAACTGACTAAATACAGCGGCGCTGACTACGAACTTAATTTTGATGGCGGCAGAAGTCTTAGCCGCGGCAGCGACTTCCTGACATTGCAAAATCCAAGAACTTATACATTCTGGGTACAACTCGGATTATAAAAAGGGAGAATTTAATATGAAAAGAAAATATATATCATTGTTATTTCTCTTCGTATTTACAGCTCTATTTGTATCTTGCGAAGATTATGTATCGAACGTAGATCCCCTTGTCGATGCGGTTGAAGACGAGGTGTTAACTAATGAATCTGAAGTCCAGTTTCTTATTATTGGCATTCAAAATGAATTTGCTCTTGCTACAGATGATTTATTCATAGCCGCTGATGGACTTTCAGATCAGCTTTTCTTTACAAGAAACGTTCCCAATGCAACCTACCCAACTTACGAACAAATTGATATTGGAGAAATACTGCTGGATAACAATTCGATCGATAATGCATTTGATCCATTACAAAGATTTCGTAAATATGCCGATACTTTGATTGCACGTCTGGATAAAATTACATTCCAAGATACCGACTTACAAAAAGAAGGATATTTTAATGCTTATTTGTACGGTGCAATAGCAAGATATTATCTGGCTACATACTTCGGATTGACAGAAACACAAGGAGGCGGAGTAATCAATGTTGGGCCTTTCATACCTTCAAATCAGATGTATGATCTGGCAATTGAACGATTTAAGACAGCCTTAACTTACGCACCAGGAGATTACGAAACTCGCCTTGTGAATTCTCTCATTGCTCGCTGCTATCTCTTCAAAGGCGACTACGTCAATGCAGCAACATATGCGCAACAGGGTCTATTAAAGGGAGATGCTCCACTCGAAGCCAAATATAGCACGCTTAGCGACAATAACTATAGAGTACAGGCTGGTGAATTACGCTCCCAGTTTGTAGTAGATTTTCGTTTCAATCAGTATATAAACCAGGATCCCACAGAAGCAGGTCGTATCCAATTGAAGACTCGTAAAGGTGGTGATGGAGTAATTTATTATTATCAATACAAATACAAATTGGATGCAACCGGTCTGGTATCAAGCATCCCAATCATGACATGGCAGGAAAATAATTTAATGAAAGCCGAATTAATATTGAGAGGCGCAATGTCCGGCGATGCAGTTGCTCTTGTCAACGAAGTAAGGGAGTCACATTCAGTTTCAACTATTAGCACAATCAGTCTCGACACTACTTCGCCATCAATAGTAGAAGAAAGGGATAAAGAACTTTTCTGCCAGGGAATGAGGCTCCCCGACCAGAGAAGATTTAATATTTTCCATATGCCGGGTAAATGGCAATACCTGCCTATTACACAGAACGAAAGAGTGAGAAATCCCAATCTTCAATAATCTTTAAGAAGGAGGCGGATTTAATTCCGCCTCTTTTTTTAGAAACTCTTTACAAAGTTTAATTTAAAGACGGAAGGCATATCGGGGTTGTTTTCCACTTCGAAAGAAAGATCCCAGCTTAATGATTTATTTAAATTCCTGTTATGAATTGCAACAAGCCGCACAGCGTTAATGGCGCTAATTATTCGATTCAAAATTAATGCTCCAACAGCGAATCGCAGGTTATTATATGCCTGCTCGCTCGACTTCCATAATTCCCTATATTTACGTCTGTCTTCGTTATTGTTCCATTTCCAGTAATGTGTATCTATATTATAAGCATATGCAAAGTTACGATTTAATTCCTGTATTCTGTTATAATCATCAATATTCATATAGATACCAATGGAAGCATAATAAGTATCGTCTTTTCCTTCTGTTGAAATTCCTCCGTTGGAAATGGCAAAAGCTTTGTAATCGTCTTCTTTCCATTTACCGTAAATACTATATCCACTATAAACCATCCATAGAGCTGCATCTGCCGCTGTAAAATAGATACCACTACTGTAATCCCCAGCGTAGAGTTCACCCATTCCGGGTAATATCAACGAATACAGAATTGCCAATCCAGCGCTCTTTTTAGACTGAAACACTTCGTCAGCAACCAAACTATATTTTTTTGTTTCCATCGATTGATAACTTTCGGAATACTTAATTTCAAGAAGACTTCCTGAGGGCTGCCCTGCAATTATTGACGAGAACATTAGCAACAAAAATATTCTTTTCATTTTTAACCTACTTTTGTTTTGAAAGAATTAGTGATTAAAGAATACTCACCGGTAGCAATGTTCTCATCAATCTCCTTTATTTTTACTTTGACGAATTGATTAATTAAATTTTCGTCAAAAGGAATTTTCACACGTACGTAATTTGATGAAAATCCTTTAATAAAGCCATTATTATTTTCACTTTCGAACAGAACTGTTAGACTTTTCCCTATCATTTTACGGTAGAATTCGTTCCTTTTTTTATCACTTAATATTCTGAGCATATTATTGCGTTTTTTTCTGATCTCTGGTGCAATGTGCTCAGGCATTTTTTCGGCTTTGGTGTTTGGTCTTTCCGAATAGGTAAATACATGAAGATATGAAATCGGCAAATCTTTTAAAAAATTATATGTCTCTAAAAAATCATCGTTTGTTTCACCCGGAAAGCCAACAATTACATCCACACCAATACCTGCATCGGGAATGCGATTCACTATTTTATGTATCAATCTATAATAATCTTCTGCTTTATATCTTCTTTGCATCAATTTAAGAATCTTCGGGCTTCCGCTTTGCAGAGGAATGTGAAAATGTTTACAAAGTCTTTCGTCTTTAGCAACCAACTCGATAATTTCGTCTGTTAAAAGATTCGGCTCGATGGAACTAATTCTTATTCGATAATTACCATCTATTTTTAACAAATCGGTAAGAAGTTTGTAAAGATTATAATCGATTTTTTTGCCGTAATCACCTACATTAACTCCGGTCAGAATTACTTCCTTATATCCTTTTTCGAGAAGACTTTTGAATTCGGAAATTACCTCGTCAGGCCTTGCACTGCGACTCCCACCTCTTGCCAATGGAATTGTGCAAAAGGAACACTTGTAATCGCAACCATCCTGAATCTTAAAGAATGCTCTCGTTCTTGAATCGGCTTCGGTGGAATATGAAGTATGAAAAGAATCGAGTTCTTCTGTGGGAGAAACATAAATTTCCGGTTTTATATCTTTTTTGAAATTCTTGAGATAATCGAACAAATTAAATTTTTCCTTGCTGCCAAGTACAGCGCCTACTCCATCAATTCGAGCAATTTCTTCGGGTCGTAACTGAGCATAGCATCCCGTAACAATTACAAAAGCTTCGGGATTGGTTCTCAGTGCTCGGCGTACGATTTGTCTGCATTCCTTCTCGGCACCTTCGGTTACCGAGCAGGTGTTTATTACATAAACGTCTGCAAAATCGCTAAAGCCAACTACTTCATATCCACGGTCGAGAAACTTATCTCCAATAGTTGAAGTTTCAGCGAAATTCAATTTACATCCTAATGTATAAAAAGCCACTTTCGACATGGCAAAGTCTTTCATTTATTCGAAATCTTGTTATGTACAATTTATAAAAAAGGCTGTACTTATATTCAATAAGCACAGCCTTGAATCAATTTATCAATTGCTTTTATTCTGATTTTTCTTCAGCTTCTTTAGATTCCTGTTGAGGCGCTTGAGGCATCTGTGGCGGAATCCGGTCTTCATATAAATTGAAATCTGACGAATCAAATTTACCTGCGTCAGCCTGTTTAATATCATCTACAGATACTTTATCCAGCTTATGTGTAGTGATATATTCTGCTATTTCATCGTCGGATTTCTCTTTCAAGACTGCAAGAGCGCTCAAGACTATTTTCTTGTTCTCTTTATCGAACTCGACAACTTTAAGTTCGAGTGTCGTTCCTACCGGGAAACAGTACGATAGATTTTTTATTTTCGATGGCGACAATTGAGTTGCCGGAATAAATCCGTCTACTCCCAGAGGCAATTCGGCTATCAGACCTTTCTCGATTATACGTACAACTTTGCCTTCGGTTTTTGTGCCTGCTGCATAAACTGATTCAAAGTTGTCCCATGGGTTGGGATTAATTTGTTTATGGCCAAGTGATATTTTACGTTGTTCGGTATCGACACTCAGAACAACAACTTCAATGCTTTCGCCTTTTTTAACGACTTCGCCGGGGTGACGAATTTTCTTTGTCCACGACAAATCGGAAATATGAATAAGACCGTCAACTCCAGGCTCGAGTTCAACAAAGACGCCAAAATTAGTAAGATTTCTGGCAATACCTGTATGGCGCGAACCGACGGGATATTTCTTAACTATATCCTGCCATGGATCCGGCGTCAATTGCTTCATACCGAGAGAAATTTTCTTTTCTTCCTTATCGAGGCTCAAAATAACTGCCTCCACAATCTGTCCCATCGATACGAATTGCGATGGATGACTAATATGTTGAGTCCAGCTCATTTCAGAAATATGGATTAAACCTTCGATACCTTTTTCGATTTCGATAAATGCACCATAATCGGTAAGCGAGACAACACGGCCGGAAACTTTATCGCCCACTTTGTATTTTGCGTCGATATTTTCCCATGGATGTGGCATGAGTTGTTTCAAGCTAAGCGAAATTCGCTTCTTTTCTTTGTCGAAGTCGGTAACGACAACCTTTATTTTTTCATCAAGTTTAACTACTTCGCTCGGATGGTTAATTCTGCCCCAGCTTAAATCGGTAATGTGAATAAGACCATCTACACCGCCGAGGTCTACAAATACACCGAAATCGGTAATGGCTTTTACTATGCCTTCGAGTATCTGTCCCTTTTCGAGCTTGTCAAGAATTTCTTTGCGCTGATCAGAAATTGTCTCTTCGATAAGAACTTTATGCGAAACAACGATATTTTCAGTGGGAATATTTACTTTGACAATTTTAAAATCCATTGTTTGACCTACGAAGGCATCAAAATCTCTAACAGGTCTTATATCGATCTGGGAACCGGGCAAAAAGGCTTCTATACCCATAAGATCGACAACCATACCACCTTTGATTCGTTTGAGTATTTTACCCTGAATTACTTCGTCGTTTTCGTAAGCTTTAAGAACACGCGACCAGACTTTGAGGAAGTCTGCTCTTTTCTTACTCAATACGAGATTACCGTCTTCGTCTTCAAAGCTTTCGATAACAATATCGACTTTGTTGCCAATCTTAATTTCTTCGGTAGCTGAAAATTCCGATTTCGGAATGGTACCGTCGGTTTTATAGCCAACATCGATAACTACGTTATCCCCATGGATTCCGACAATTGTACCCTGAATAATTTCGTCTTCTTTAATATCTCTGAAAGACTCAGAATAAAGCTTGGTAAGCGCTTTAAGCTCTTCTTCTGAATATTCTTCCGGATTGATAAATTTGACGATGTCTGATTGATTTCTTAGATTTTCTTGTTTATCGGACATTAGTCCTCCTAATGTTAACTGCTTACGTCTTTCTGCCATCAAAAAAGCCGAAGCAGTAATAATTTGTTACACATAGAGTTAATTACGATGGCAATAAACTTTTCAACTGAATTCCTTTTTTTTCCAGAGCTTCTTGAATTTTTTTGACCAATAATTCCAGATCGTCATCAGGAGTTAAACCAGTATTGTCAATTTCAAAAGCGTCGTCGGCTTTTTTAAGAGGTGCAATGTCCCGACCACTGTCAATTGCATCTCGTTTAGCAAGATTATTTTTTACTTCTTCAAAAGTAATACTAACATTATTTTCCTGATATTCTTTAAATCTTCTATTAGCTCTCTCGTCGAGCGAAGCAGTTAAAAAGATTTTCACATCGGCATCGGGAAAAACCACAGTTGCTATATCGCGTCCTTCAGCTATTATATTGCAATCATTTCCGATTGACCGTTGTAGTTTAACCATTTCCTTACGCACACACGGGATTGCACTGATTTCGCTCACTTTTGAATTAACTTCAGCCGATCTGATTTTGTCTGTAATTTCTTCCCCGTTAACAAATACACGGGTAATTCCGTTTTCGTAACGTAATTTTAAATCCAAATTTTTGGTCATCTCTACCACAGCGTCTGCATCGTCGACAATGCCGCTCTTTAAAGCAAAGTATGTAATTGCCCGATACATCGCTCCGGTATCAAGATAAGTGAAATTAAGCTTACGGGCTAAATTCTTTGCGGCTGTCGATTTACCCGAGCCAGCAGGACCATCTATTGCTATAATAATTTTTTTCGACATTGGCTTACAAAAATATGAAAAGAGAAATCTTACTGCAAATTATTTTACACGGTTTTGGTCGTCGAGGAGCAGGATTTTAGGTTTGAAATTTATAATCTCTGTCTCGTCGAAGAGGGCATAGCTGGCAATAATGATTAAATCGCCAGGGTGTACTAATCTGGCTGCCGCTCCATTTAACCCTATTTCCCCTTTACCACCATAAATAACGTACGTCGAAAAACGTTCTCCATTATTGATATTATAAATATCAACTTTTTCAAATTCTTTAATGTCTGCCAGTTCACATAATTCTCTATCAATTGAAATTGAGCCTTCGTAATTCAAGTCGGCTGATGTAACAATTGCCCTGTGCAGTTTTGATTTTAGTAATGTTCTTTTCATTTTTCTGTTTCTCTGTTAATTAATATTGCTTTGTATAAACCATCAAGTACCAATGTAGGAATAATAATATCGAACAAGCCTGCTGATTCAAATAGCCGCGAAAATCCTCCCGTACCAATTACCACTGGTTTATCATCTCCGAAAGCTTCTTCGATAATTCTTTTTTTGATTCCATTAACCATACCAATTTGCCCGAAATACAGTCCTGATTGAATACTTTCGACTGTCGAGCGACCTACAACTTCCTTAGCTTCGATTATTTCCACAGCAGGTAATTGAGCAGTTGAACTTTCCAGAACTTCCATCGATATTTTCACACCTGGAATAATAACTCCTCCTAAATATTCTTTTTGTTTGCTGATTACACAGAAAGTAGTGGCAGTACCAAAATCGACAACAATCAGATTTTTTCCGGGGAATTTGTCGACCGCCGCAATTGCATTTGCAATTCTATCAGCACCTACTTCAAGCGGATTCCTGTATTTTATTTTTAGCCCCGTCTTCACACCCGCTTTCAAAAAAAACGGCTCGATACCGAAATATTTTAATGCCGCAGAACGAATTGAATGATTGAGATCGGGCACAACACTGCAAATGGATATGTCGCTAACTTCCTCAGGCGTAAAATTATTTTCTTTCAGTACGCTCCTTAAAAAAACTCCGAATTCATCTGACGTGAAGCGTTCGCGTGATGTCTTCCTGAATTGTAATACCAATTCGGAATTACGGTACAATCCTCCGTAAATGTGAGAATTCCCAACATCAAGACATATAATCATTTTCTATTCCGTTTATTTTTTCAATATAATTTTCCAGATGCATAGCAAGAGTAAAAGGATCGATAGACGAAACTATTTTTCCGTCTTTGTCATAAAGATTAAAATTTTGTTGTACACCGTCATTTGTACGATCGTTCAAATCATTCTGCACTACCAGATCGCAATTACTTTCCATAAAAAGTTTATTTACCGCATCTCTTCTTTGGTCCTCATTCAGTGTATTTGTAAATTTAAATCCAACGATGAAAATACTTTTTTCCCGACTATATTCTCTTAGATTTGTAAGAATTTTATGGTTCCTCTTAAAATTAATTCTAATACTGTCGAAATCCGACGATAGCTTAGTCAACGCCGGTAACTCAATTTTCTTATTTGTTGTTTCTATTGAAACTGGAGAATAATCACTCACTGCAGCATTATGAATGACAAGGTCATAATCATTTTTCCCAAGCAACAATTTCAATTGATTATCCAGACTTACAAAGTCGGTGAAGTAATGTATATTATTTATGAGAGCCGGTTTAGCTGCATCTTTCGACGAAAGATAGTCGACAATGTGTCCTCGTGAATTAAAATAATTGGCCATTACAGCCGCCGTCCTGCCTGTACTCAAATTGGTAAGGAATCGAACCCCGTCGATATTTTCTTTCGTAGCGCCTGCAGTAATCAAAATTTTTAATTTTTTACGGCTTCTCTCTTTTTTAAGCAAATACGCTCTAATAAAATTAAAAATAATATCGGGCTCTAAAAGCTTACCAGCGCCCTCATCTCCACAAGCAAGATAACCTTCTGCCGTTGGTAAAACATCGATACCGAATTCCATTAACTTTTTGATAGACGACTGTGTAGCAGGATTAAAATACATATTAGTGTTCATTGCCGGAGCCAAAAGAAAAGGCGTGTTTTTATCTCTTGCCAGAGCAAGCGAAGTCAGCAAATCATCGGCGATGCCACCAGCAATTTTATTTATAATATTGGCCGTAGCGGGCACAATCACAAAAATATCGCACCACTTGATCAAATTAATGTGACTCATTACAGCGCCAGTTTCGAATAAATCGTTATAAACTGGATTTCCTGTAAGCCCTTCGATCGAAGCTTTCCCTATAAACTGCAGTGCCGACTTTGTAGTCACTACTTTAACATCGCAGCCTTCCTGAACCAATCGTGAAATCAAATAAAGCGCCTTATAAGCTGCAATCGAACCTGTAATCCCGATTAGTATTTTTTTAGAGTTTAACATTGTCAATCAACCTAACTTTTCCTACATGTACAGCACCAAATCTTCTACCGTCCAGCTCTTCGATATAATCAACTTTGAAACCAAGATTTTCGAGTTCTTTGAATAAGTCCTCTTTCGATTTATTTGATTTCAAAAGGCGCGGGAAATTAAGTGCAAACTTTCGCTCTTCTTCAGTAAGTAATTTATTTCTCGAACTCAGCGCAAGTCCATCTTCATCCCTTACGATAGGGCAAGGGACAATTTCTGTATCGATAAAAAACGCCCTGCACATCCCTTCAATTAATTTCAGCTGCTGATAATCTTTTTCGCCGAAATAAGCTTTATGCGGTTTTATTATGTTAAAAAGTTTCATGACCACGGTAAGTACTCCATCAAAATGACCGGGTCTGAATTTTCCGCAGAGAATTTTACTCAAATCGGATTCGCTGATTTTATACCTGTAATTGTCGTTATAAATTTCTTCATAGTCTGGATAAAATAGATAATCCACATTATGTGAATTCAATATCAGAAGATCTTCTTCAAAAGTTCTGGGATAATTTTCCAGGTCCTGCGGGTCGTTGAATTGTGTCGGATTGACAAATATACTTACAACTGTAATGTCATTATCATCTATACTTCTTTCGATTAATGATTCGTGGCCGCGATGTAAAGCACCCATTGTTGGAACGAAACCAATTGTTTTATTAACGATGGTATTTCTTATAGATTTCCACTCGGAAATTTTTTTTACTATTTGTGTCATCAGTAGCTCTCATTTATATTCGGGAAATTTCCATTTTTGACATCACGCGAATAATTGTTTAATGCTTCTTTAATCAGGCTATAACCGTCCTGATATTTTCTTAGGAATTTCGGACTAAAATCTTTATTAAATCCTAACATATCATGAAGAACTAGCACTTGCCCGTCGGTGTACATTCCCGCGCCAATACCAATTGTTGGAATCGAAATTTTTTCCGTAACTATTTTAGCAATCTCTGAAGGAATCATTTCGAGAACAATTCCGAAACATCCTGCAGCTTCGAGTTTCACTGCGCTTTCAATTATATAATCTGCATCTTTTTTTTCTTTTCCTCTCAATTTAAATCCGCCGAATTGATGGACAGATTGCGGTGTCAAACCAAGATGTCCCATAACAGGAATACCGGATTCAACCAGGTATCCAATTGAATCGATTGTGTTACCATCCCCTCCTTCAATTTTTAATGCTTGTGCTCCAGCTTTTATTAACTTCCCTGCATTTTCCATCAGCTTATCCCTACCCATTCGATGCGCAAGAAAAGGCAGATCGGCTATTATTAGTTTGTTTTTGACCCCTCGTTTAACTGCAGATGTATGTAGAACCATTAATTCAATATCGGCGTTTACAGTAGTTTCAAAGCCGTGAATTACCATCGAAAGACTATCGCCGACCAGAACCGCGTCAATACCCGATTCGTCAATTATCCTTGCTGACCAATAGTCGTAGCAGGTTACAACCGAAATTTTTCTTTCCGATTTCGATTTTCTAAATTCAGATACTGTTTTCATCTAATTCATTTACAGGACTAATGCCGGGCGAGTACAATCGAGCAGCGAGCGATTTGAAAAGAAGCTTTGACCTACTTTATGGTACCTGTCCCGAGGATCAAGTCCTGTCTTTCTTATTTAATAATGTTATTTAATTACAGTAACCGTTCTTACGAATCGGTTCTATTATTGGCTACAAAATTATAATAATAACCTCAATTTAACAAGCATCAGAAGCTGTTGAGCAGACTCAGCATTTTATTATGAATCTTACCGTTTGTGGCAAGAATCTGTTTACCATTTAGATCTAACGGTTCATTTTTAAAATTGGTCACTACACCACCTGCTTCTTCGATAATTAATTTACCAGCAGCCATATCCCACGGATTTAAGTAGACTTCCCAGAAGCCGTCAAAAATACCCTCGGCCACATAACATAAGTCGATAGCCGCTGATCCGAGACGTCTGACCGCTCTGGAATTCTTAAGAAATATCTCGAAACGCTCAATTGCATGGTCGGGATTTTCATCAATATTATACGGAAAACCCGTTACAAGTAAACTTTTTCTCAAATCGTCATTCGAACTTACTTTTAGCTTTCGATTGTTGCAAAAGGCTCCACTTCCTTTTTCAGCACTGTAGATTGAATCTCTCATTATATCAAACACAACACCGCATATAATCTCGTTGTTTTTTTGCACTCCAATCGAAACCGAAAAAATAGGGAGTCCGTGCGCGAAATTCGTCGTCCCGTCTAATGGATCGATAATCCATTTATATTCTGAATCCATTTCTTTAACACCACTTTCTTCAGCCAGTATCGAATGCCCGGGGAAATTTGATGTAATGAATTCAATAATTGCTTTTTCGGATTTTTTGTCTACCTCTGTAACAAGATTTGCTAAATTGGTTTTATACTCAACGGATACATTCTTTCTGTAGCCTTCTTTTATTATTTCGCCTGCTATTTTTGCAACCTCTATTACTTTGTCAAGCATTTATACTCCATATAAATAAAAATTATATCACTCAAAAATAGTATTTTTGTGGGAATAAAATTTGTAACTTCTACAACCTGTTTATATTAATTGATAGCTTACTCATTATTATGTATATTTAATTCAAATAATCCAGAGGAACAAAGTTTTTTATGGAAGATAAAATTAAAGCCAGCGAAACTGATTATTCGATGATCGAGGATATCCCCAATAAACTACCTGTGCTGCCATTGAGGGATACGGTTGTTTTTCCATACATGATTTTTCCCGTACTCGTCGGTAGAGAACAATCGATAAGGGCTGCTAATTATGCACTTGAAACTTCCAAATATATTTTTCTTGCTGCACAAAAGAAGGCATCGATCGAGGAGCCAACTGCAGAGGATATTTATCCGGAAGGGACAATAGCAAAGATTATCCAGATTCTTAAACTCCCCAACGGTTTACTTAAGATTTTGGTCGACGGTGTTATACAGGGTAGAATTGTACGCTTTACGGACAGAAAAGAATTTTTTGAAGCTGAGTTGGAAGTTATAACGCCGACGGAAGAAAATCCACGCGAGCTTAATGCATTATTGCGTCAAATGACCAACCTTTTCAAAGAGTATGTAAAGATCAACAAAGCAATTCCGCCCGAAGCAATTAATGCATTCGAAAATATCGACGAGCCTGACAGAAAACTATTTTATGTTGCCGCTAACATAAATCAATCTATCGAAGTTAAGCAAAAGATATTGCAGAACTTTTCGCTCAAAGACCAACTTTACGAAGTTATTAGAATACTCACTTCAGAAATAGAAATTCTCAAGATAGAAAAAGAGATCGAGAATAAAGTCCAGGAAAATATTGCTAAGACACAACGCAAATTTATTATACAGGAACAGATTAGAATATTACAGGAAGAACTGGGAGATGAAGAGGAAATTGCTCCTGAATTTGTCAAATTGAAAGAACAGATTGAAAAAGCGAAAATGCCGCAACCAGTCTATGAAAAAGCAATTGACGAATTAAATAAACTAAAGAAAACCCCTCCTTCTTCTCCCGAAGCCACAGTAATAAGAAACTATCTCGATTGGTTAATTGCGGTTCCATGGCACAAGAAAACACGCGACAATCTTGATGTTAAAAATGTTAGAAAAATTCTCGACGAAGACCATTACGGACTTGAAAAACCGAAAGAAAGAATAGTCGAACATATTGCAGTTCTTAATCTCGTTAAAAGTATGAGGGGACAAATACTTTGTTTTGTAGGACCTCCCGGAGTTGGAAAAACTTCGTTGGGAAAGTCAATTGCAAGAGCGCTCGGGAGAAATTTTGTAAGGATTTCACTGGGCGGTGTACGTGATGAAGCTGAAATTAGAGGACACCGCAGAACATATATCGGTTCGATGCCGGGAAAAATTATTCAATCGATGAAAAAAGCTAAAACCATCAATCCCGTAATGCTTCTTGACGAAATCGATAAGATGAGCATGGATTTTCGAGGAGATCCGTCTTCGGCTATGCTCGAAGTTCTGGACCCAGAACAAAATCATTCTTTTAACGATCATTATTTAGATGTCGATTATGACCTATCGCAGGTAATGTTTATTACCACAGCCAACGTGAGATATAACATTCCTCTTCCACTTCAGGATAGAATGGAAATAATCGAATTGCCCGGCTACCTTGAATTTGAGAAACTTGAAATTGCCAAAAGACATATCATTCCCAAAGAGTTAAAAGCTCATGGACTGGATAAATTTAAAATTGAAATTCAGGATGAAGCAATTAAAAAAATCATTAATGAATATACTCGAGAAGCTGGGGTAAGAAATCTTGAACGTGAAATAGCATCCGTTTTTAGAAAAACCGCCCATGAGATTATAATTTCTTCAAACGGCAGAAAAAAAACAAAACCGACGATTATAATAACACCGGAAACAATTGAAAAATATCTCGGGGTACCCCGTTTTCGTCCTAAAAAAGCCGACAAAGAATTGCGCGTTGGAAGCGTTACTGGTCTGGCATGGACGAGTGTCGGAGGCGAAATCTTGCAGGTCGACGCCACTGTGATGGAAGGTCAGGAAAAACTTACGCTTACAGGACAAATCGGTAATGTTATGAAAGAATCTGCACTCGCTGCATTAAGTTATCTCCGTTCGAATGCTAAAGAATTGGGTTTACCGTCAAATTTCAATAAAGGCAAAGAAATTCATATCCATCTACCCGAAGGCGCTATTCCAAAAGATGGACCTTCGGCAGGAATAACAATGGCTATGGCACTTTATTCAGTCTTCAGCGGTAAACCGGCTCGCAACGACGTTGCTATGACCGGTGAAATTACACTGCGAGGTAAAGTAATTCCGATTGGAGGTTTGAACGAAAAATTACTTGCAGCACAAAGAAACGGTATGTCGATCGTTCTTATTCCAAAAGATAACGAAAAAGATTTAAGCGAGATCAAACCCGAAGTAAAAGAGGGTCTTCAAATTATTCCGATCGAAAATATTAAAGATGCTATTCCATATGTGTTTGAGAAAACAACCAGAACAAGGAAAAAGAAAACAACGACTAAAAAAAGTAGAAAATAATGGAATATTTCTTTCAGATAGATCCTACTCTTCCAGAGGAAGAAAAATATAAACTGGTCATTAAACAAGCTTTGAGTTTAATTGACGAGAGCGTACCTCTATTGTCAAATTTATCGAATATTACAGCACTTTTGAAAGAGACTTTTGAAAAGATTAGCTGGGTTGGTTTTTATTTTAGCAAAGACGAAATTCTTTATCTCGGTCCTTTCCAGGGTAAAACAGCCTGTACAAAAATCAACTTTGGGAAAGGAGTTTGCGGGAAGTCAATTGAAGCCGGACATACCATTATAGTTGAAGATGTAGAAAAATTTCCTGGTCATATCTATTGTGACGCCGATTCAAAATCAGAGATAGTAGTTCCTATTATCAAAGATAAGATTAAATATGGAGTACTGGATTTAGACAGTTATATTCCTTCGGCATTTAACAACACGGATAAAATTTACCTTGAACGCCTCGTGGAAATTTTGTCTGAAAAATTAAATTTAGATAAATTAGAACGGATAACGATATAACATTATGAGTAATTTCTTAGTAACAGCGCGTAAATGGCGGCCTCAAAAATTTGAGGAAGTAGTTGGTCAGGAGCATATAACCACCACACTGAAAAATGCCATTAAGAACAATCGTATAGCTCATGCCTATCTTTTCGCTGGTCCTCGTGGAGTAGGCAAAACAACTACTGCACGTATATTAGCGAAGGCCCTCAATTGTCTCAATCCAGTCGATGGAGAACCATGTAACGAATGCGAAATGTGTATCTCTTTTCTAAATTCTCAATCTCTCGATGTGATAGAGATCGACGGTGCTTCTAATAGAAGAATTGAGGAGATCCGATCTTTGAGGGAATCTGTAAAGTATGCTCCTACTAAAGGAAATTACAAAGTTTATATCATCGACGAAGTTCATATGCTAACACCCGAGTCTTTTAATGCACTTTTAAAAACACTGGAAGAGCCACCTGAACATACTCTTTTCATCTTTGCCACTACCGATGTTCATAAAGTCCCCTTGACAATCGTTTCGCGCTGCCAGCGATTTGACTTTAGAAGAATCGAATTAAATACAATAAAGGATCTCCTCTCTAAGATAGCCAGAGCAGAGAATATCGATATTGACGACACTGCTCTTTCGTTAATAGCTAAGAAAGCCGACGGAGCACTGAGAGACGCTGAAAGCCTTTTTGACCAAATTGTCTCATACAGTGGCAAAAAAGTTAGTTCAGAAGAAATTTCACAAATGCTAAATTTAATCGACCAGGATATTTATTTTCGGATTTCCGATGCAATAATTACCAGAGATTTCAATACAGCATTCGAAGTTACACGCATAATCTATGATAATGGCTGGAACTTTATCGATTTTTTGAACGAGCTAAATGAACATTTCAGAAATATTTTTACTGTGGTTTTAAGAAAATCTACTGATCTTGTAGAAGCAGCAGATTTGTATAAACAAAAATATATGCAATATAAAGATAGTTTTTCTGAAAGCGACTTACTGCGGATATTAACATTTATAAATAAAACTCAGTATGAAATCAAATCTGCTACCGATCAAAGACTCAAAATCGAAATTGCTTTGTGTCAATTAATTGGTTTGGAAAAAACTGCAACAATTAGCGAAATTATCAAACAAATATCTTCAACATCGGCTAGCAAAAACATAGAATCTGCCGGCATACAAAATGTTAAACAGAAAATATCGAATGTAAGACCAGCTTTTAAAGAAGAGGTCAATGTACCTGAAGTAAAGCAATTCATTTCGCCTTCACCTAAGGACGAAAAAGAATTAAAAAGTATCATCTCTAGATGGAACGAATTTGTTGAACAGGTAAAATCTGAAAAACTTTTTTTCGGATCGCTTTTAACCAAAACTAATCCTATCGATTTTATTGACAACCATATTGTGCTGGAAGTTGAGCACCCCGATGACTTTGACATTATTAATGACCACAAAAATTATTTAGAACAAAAGACAAAAGAAGTTTTTGGTAAAAAGATTGAATTCAACATATCAAAAGCAAAAAGTCATTCCAATTTAGAAGAAGTTGATCCTCTAACCAGGGCTGTTATAGAAAAGCTCGGCGGAAAGGAAATTTAATGTTAAGATAGCCAAGGATTTGACACGTAATATAGAAGACCTTTTACACCTAAAATAAATATAATTTTTACTATTAAACATCTTGCCAAGGGCGGAACTCTTGCACCGTTGCCTTATTAATTTTTCATTTATTTTAAAATAAAAAAGCCCGACATTTAATCGGGCTTTAATTTTAATCCTGGCAGCTACCGGATTTTATCCCGCCAACGGCGGGACTCTCGCACCGTTGCCTTATTAATTTTTCATTTATTTTAAAAATAAAAAAGCCCGATATTTAGTCGGGCTTTAATTTTAATCCTGGCAGCTACCGGATTTTATCCCGCCAACGGCGGGACTCTCGCACCGTTGCCTTATTAATTTTTCATTTATTTTAAAATAAAAAAGCCCGACATTTAATCGGGCTTT
>NZ_JBQXXK010000004.1:91965-94465 GCF_052656625.1 Melioribacter sulfuriphilus
TCGGGCTTTAATTTTAATCCTGGCAGCTACCGGATTTTATCCCGCCAACGGCGGGACTCTCGCACCGTTGCCTTATTAATTTTTCATTTATTTTAAAATAAAAAAGCCCGACATTTAATCGGGCTTTAATTTTAATCCTGGCAGCTACCGGATTTTATCCCGCCAACGGCGGGACTCTCGCACCGTTGCCTTATTAATTTTTCATTTATTTTAAAATAAAAAAGCCCGACATTTAATCGGGCTTTAATTTTAATCCTGGCAGCTACCGGATTTTATCCCGCCAACGGCGGGACTCTCGCACCGTTGCCTTATTAATTTTTCATTTATTTTAAAATAAAAAAGCCCGACATTTAATCGGGCTTTAATTTTAATCCTGGCAGCTACCTACTCTCCCGCACCGTTGCCAGTGCAGTACCATCGGCGTTTACGGGCTTAACTTCTCTGTTCGGAATGGGAAGAGGTGTTTCCCCGTAGCTATAACCACCAGAAAATTCTTCAAAATTTAATAAAGATTGGAGAGAACGAAAACATATGCATCTATCTTGGAATAAAATTAATGGCTAAGTCTCACGACCTATTAGTACTGCTTGGCTGAACCCGTTACCGGGCTTACACCTGCAGCCTATCAACCTCGTAATCTCCGAGGAGTCTTTAGACCCAACTTTCGTTGGGAAGGGATACCTCATCTTGAAGTGTGCTTCGCACTTAGATGCTTTCAGTGCTTATCACATCCGTTCATAGCTACCCAGCGCTGCCGCTGGCGCGACAACTGGTACACTAGAGGAACGTTCGCTTCGGTCCTCTCGTACTAGAAGCGACTCTTCTCAAGTATCCTGCGCCCGCATAGGATAGGGACCGAACTGTCTCACGACGTTCTGAACCCAGTTCACGTACCGCTTTAATTGGCGAACAGCCAAACCCTTGGGACCTTCTTCAGCCCCAGGATGCGATGAACCGACATCGAGGTGCCAAACCTTGCCGTCGATATGAACTCTTGGGCAAGATCAGCCTGTTATCCCCGGCGTACCTTTTATCCTTTGAGCGATGGCCCTTCCACTCGGAACCACCGGATCACTAAGCCCTGCTTTCGCATCTGCTCGACCTGTGTGTCTCGCAGTTAAGCTCTCTTATGCCTTTGCACTCAACGCATGATTACCAACCATGCTGAGAGAACCTTTGGGAGCCTCCGTTACAATTTGGGAGGCGACCGCCCCAGTCAAACTACCCGCCTAACACTGTCCCTGACCCTGATAAAAGAGTCGAGGTTAGAATCCAAATAAAGCAAGGGTGGTATTTCACCGGCGACTCCACGACACCTAGCGGTGCCGCTTCACAGTCTCCCACCTATCCTACACATGCTTTACTCGAACCCAATGCTAGGGTGCAGTAAAGGTGCACGGGGTCTTTCCGTCCATATGCGGGTAACCGGCGTCTTCACCGGTACCACAATTTCACCGAGCCCGTGGTTGAGACAGTGCCCAAATCGTTACACCATTCGTGCAGGTCGGAACTTACCCGACAAGGAATTTCGCTACCTTAGGACCGTTATAGTTACGGCCGCCGTTTACTGGGGCTTCGGTTCAGAGCTTCTGACGTCAAAGACGCCATAACCCCTCCCCTTAACCTTCCAGCACCGGGCAGGTGTCAGTCCCTATACGTCGTCTTAATTGACTTCGCAGAGACATGTGTTTTTGTTAAACAGTCGCTTGGGCCATTTCACTGCGACCTTTTTCAGCTTGACTTGTAAAAAGTCTCACCTACTAAAGGCACCCCTTCTTGCGAACGTACGGGGTTAATTTGCCGAGTTCCTTAACCACGGCTCACTCGAGCGCCTTAGAATTCTCATCCCATCTACCTGTGTCGGTTTGCGGTACGGTCTGATACAAATCTCCCGTACGAAGATTTTCTCGGCAGCATGCTTAGGGCCAGTTTGTTGGCATAGCCATCCCGTTCGCGTCTCGATGTTAAGAAGATGCGGATTTGCCTACATCTTCCATCTACACGCTTAGACCACCTAATCCGACAGGTGGCTGGCCTTTCACTTCTGCGTCCCTCCTTACGGTCAAACGATTTGCACCAGGTACAGGAATTTTCGCCTGTTTTCCATCGCCTACGCTTTTCAGCCTCAGCTTAGGGTCCGACTAACCCTGAGATGATTAACATTGCTCAGGAAACCTTAGATTTTCGGCGTGGCGATTTTTCATCGCCATTATCGTTACTTATGCCTACATTTGCTTTTCCATCCGCTCCAGCATGCCTCACGACACACCTTCACAGCTGAATGGAATGTTCCTCTACCACCACGCAAAGCGTGATCCGCAGCTTCGGTAAGTAGTTTAAGTCCCGAGAATTGTCGACGCTAAGTCGCTTGACTAGTGAGCTATTACGCACTCTTTAAATGAATGGCTGCTTCTAAGCCAACATCCTAGTTGTCTATGCAACTTAACATCCTTTCTCTGTTAACTACTGTTTAGGGACCTTAGCTGGCGGTCTGGGTTGT
>NZ_JBQXXK010000004.1:99465-184073 GCF_052656625.1 Melioribacter sulfuriphilus
GCAACAGAATTATATCCGGATTAAGTTTGGGAGTCCTGGTAATTGAGACAAGGACAAATGGAGGAGCAATGCAAACCGCTGCATATGCACTCGACCAAAACAGAGAAATTTTCGCTCTGCCTGGGAACGTCAATTCTCCTCAATCCGAAGGACCTAACTTATTAATTCAAAAAGGTGAAGCAAAATTAGTTTTATCTGGAGAAGACATAATTGAAGAATTAAGCAATAAGCTTGGTTTACAAAAAAAGACAAGTGAAAAAACTTCGCATATTTCATTATCCCTGTTTGAACAAAAAATACTTGAGGCACTCGGCAACGAGGCTCTTCAAATCGATATAATAGCAAACAGGGCTTCAATGAATACTTCTGAATGCCTAATTCATCTCTTGTCGCTGGAATTCAAAGGATTGGTTAAGCAATTACCCGGCAAAATATTTATGAGTGTTTAGTATTTTTTCAGTTTTTTCCAGATCAAACTTAGTCTTTCTTTAATGTTTTTTTCCAGACCGTTTTCAGTAGGATGATAATATTGTTTGCCCTTCAATTCTTCAGGTAGATAATTTTCTTCTAAAAAATGAGCGGGGAAATCGTGCGGATACTTATATTCTTTTCCGTAACCGAGATTTTTCATTAATTTTGTTGGGGCATTTCTAAGATGAAAAGGGACAGGATAAAGAGGTAGATTTCTAACGTCATTTTGTGCTTCCTGAATAGCTAAATAAGCTGCATTACTCTTAGGAGCCGAAGCCAAATAAGTAGCACACTGGGAAAGAATAATTCTGGCTTCTGGCATTCCAATTTTATGGCAAGCTTCAAATGCAGCTTCTGCTAATATAAGGGCATTTGGCATTGCGTTGCCTATATCTTCAGCCGCCAGAATAACCATTCTTCTGGCAATAAACATTGGATCTTCTCCGCCCTCGAGCATACGAGCAAGCCAATAAACTGCTGCGTCCGGGTCGGAGCCACGTATACTTTTTATAAAAGCCGATATTAGATTGTAATGCTCCTCGCCCGATTTATCGTATAAAATATTTTTCTTCTGTAAAACGTTTTCAACAACTTTTCTGGTAATTAATATTTCTTCCTTGTCTATTTCGTGCAGTACTGCTGCCTCCAAAATATTAAGCATCATCCTGGCGTCGCCACCTGATGCGATAATTAAATAGTCGGGATTTTCTATCTTGATTCTCAGTGACGACAAAAATTCATCTTTTTCCAGCGCCCTGTTTAGAATTTTAATTAGATCGTCTTTGCTCAATTCATTCAATACGAAAATTCTCAAGCGTGATCTTAAAGGCGGTATGATTTCGAACGAAGGATTTTCAGTAGTTGCACCTATCAGGACTATCTCGCCTTTTTCAACGGATGAAAGTAATGCATCCTGTTGTGATTTGTTGTATCTGTGAATTTCATCAATAAACAACAAGGTGTTTTTGTTATAGAGAAAATTATCTTTTGCCTTTTCAATTACCTGACGTAAATCCTTAACTCCCGAAGATATTGCATTGAGCTGGAAAAAATCGGAATTTGTAGTTTCGGCAAGAATTATCGCAAGCGTCGTTTTACCTGATCCTGGAGGCCCCCACAAAATTAACGAAGCAGGAATTTTGTTCTCGATCATTACTCTTATCGGCTTATCTTTTCCAACTAGATGTTCTTGTCCAATAAACTCATCCAAACTATGTGGGCGCATCCTTTCAGCTAACGGAATTCTTGGTATCTCTGTTTTATTTTTCATCTTCTTCGATTAATATTTCCTGTTCGTATGGTTTGTGCATATGGTATTTTTCGCGAGCGACTTTTTCAATAGTTCGGAGGCTATACTTCAGTGAATCAATTTCTTTCTGTAAATCATATAAGGTTTTTTCTGCTTGGTAAATTTTATTGTCCAGCTCAGTTATCTCACCTCTCAGTTTAAGATACTTAATGATACCATTTTCATTTAACAATAAATAAAGAAGCAACAGCACAAAAAGCAAAAGGACGAGAAAATTTATCAGCTTACTTTTATATTTATTCATGTCAGCGCAGATTTAACAATTCTATCGATCAACTCTTCGAACGATATACCAATTGCATTTGCCATCTTAGGGAATAAACTTGTCGAAGTCATTCCGGGAAGTGTATTGATTTCAAGGCAGTAGGCTTTGAAATCTTCAGTCATTCTGAAATCGACTCTGGCGTATTGTCTACATCCGACAGAATTATAAGCAAGCAAAGCTTGAGATTGAATATGTCGTGCAACATTTTCAGGAATATTGGCCGGCACTATATAGTCGCTTTTGCCTGATGTATATTTTGATTCATAATCATAAAATCCTGAGCGTGGAATTATTTCGAGTACAGGCAATGCCCTGTTTTCAAAAATTCCTACTGTAAGTTCTCTACCCGGAATAAACTCTTCTATTAAAACGTTGTCGGAATATTCGAAAGCCCTATTAATTGCGCCTTCCAGCGAAACGTATTCACGACAGATTGAAATTCCTACAGTAGATCCCTCGTCGTTAGGTTTTACTACGCATGGCAGACCGAAAAATTTTTCAATTTTCTTCTTAATTAATTCTACGTTGTTGTCTTTTCGTGATACTATAAACCATCGTGGAGTTTTTACGTCGTAATGTTGAAACATAATTTTTGCCATGTACTTATTCATAGCAAGCGAGCTGGACAGCACTCCCGAGCCGGTATACTTAATATTTCTCATTTCAAGCAAAGATTGTATACGACCGTCTTCTCCCCATTTGCCGTGCAATGCAAGGAAAGCTACATCGATATTATCAAATGCTTCAGAATTAACAATGTCAATGTAATTTTGGACGGATAAAGGAGCCACGTCTTCATCTGCGAAAAATAATTCTTCCTCTGCTGGCTGAGTCAAACCGTAAGCGGGATCAATTAGACTTACATTATAATTGAGATTCTTAAGAGCAGAATAAATTGATTTACCGCTTGCCTTTGAAACTTTTCTTTCAGTCGATACACCACCGACAAGTAGTACAATTTTAATTTCGGAATTTTGCATAAGTGTATACCATTTTATATCATTAATTCTATGGAGTTTCTATGCATACTTATTAATTTTAACTGAACGTTTTTTGATTTTAGCATAGAGGTGACTACGCATTAAGGTCGACTTTCGATTTTTTCGATTATACGAATATTACTCATACCGTCTTCACCGCTTACTAAGGGAATTTTATTGTTCAAGAAAGATTTTTGCACCGACCTGATGACGAAAGCAATCTTATTGAATTTTTTTCTGAATACCATTTTAGCCTGTCCCTTCAGATCGATCGTAATTTTAGTAACAAGATTTCGTTTATCAATATTACTTTCAACATTTATTATACCATTTAGTCCAATAATATCGAGACGAATAAACGGTTTTTTTGTATCGTAAGACACGTTAAAAATTCCATATCCCCCGTTTACAAATCTAAAAATTGCTGCCGCAAAATCGTCCACTTCGCTTTTATATATAACATTATCAATAATCCCTTTTATATCGGATACTTCACCACCAAAATAACGCATTAAATCGATAACGACCGCGCCAGTATCCCTCAGTACTCCTCCTCCACTCAGGTCTTTTTTAAATCTGAAATTATCTGCCGGTGGCATATCGATATGATACGAAGCATTTATTGAGACAAGTTTACCTAAAATATTTTTATCGATTAATTCTCTAACTTTTAATATCAATGGATGAAAACGATGAATATGATTTATAGCAAACTGAACATTATTTTCTTTACAAACCCTGACCATTTCTTCAGCTTGAGTAGAATTAAGAGCAATTGGTCTTTCGCAGAATACATGCTTGCCTGCTTTCGCAGCTTCGATCACTTGATAATAATGGTCGCTATTTCTACTGGATATATAAACAGCATCGATGTTTGAATTTAAGAATTTTTGATAATCGTCAAAAAAATTCGGAGCACCGAACTTCAAGGCGATTTCGTGAGCTCTATCTAAACTATGGCTGTAAACCGAGATTAATCGACTTCTTTTTACAATTTGAAGGGAAGGCAAAAAAACATTTTCCAAAAAAGAACCACACCCTGCTACCCCCCATCTCAGTTTACGGGGTAAAGGTACCTTTAGATTAATATTTCTTGGCGTAGGCATTTCAGAAACCTAATTTCTTCATTAATAATTTAATCGGTTCTGAATTTTGCATTATATAGAAATGGATTGCCGGAACATTATTATTAAGCAATTCTTCTACTTGTTTGTATACCCAATTAATACCTATTTCAAGTGCATGTTCCGGTTTGGCAGCTTCAAGTTCCTCTGACAATTCTTTGGGGATGTCGATGAAAAAGTTCTTTGGCAAAGAATAAGCGTGTTTTTTGGATGTAATGATTTTCAATCCTGGGATAATCGGAACGTTGATACCCTCCTGTCTACAAAGTTTTACATAGTCGAAATAATACTTATTATCAAAGAACATTTGAGTTACAATATACGAAGCGCCTGCTTCAATTTTGGCTTTTGTATATTTAATATCTGAAATGAGATTTGGAGCCTCATAATGTTTTTCGGGATAGCCGCTTGTACCAATGCAAAAATCCATCGGCTCGGCATTTAGTAATCCTTCTTCGAGATATTTCCCTTTATTTAAATCGTTTATCTGTTTAATTAAATCGATCGCATATTCATTAACACTTCGACCAAACTTCAATGGTTTTCTAAAACCATTATCGTCTCCTCGAATTGCGAGCACATTATCAATCTGGAGATAATGTAACTCAATTAAAAAATCCTCAGTTTCTTCTTTAGTAAATCCGGTACACAGCACGTGAGGCACGGCGTCGATGTTGTACTTATTCTGGATTAGAGCACAAATTCCAAGCGTTCCAGGTCTTTTCCTTTTTACTTTCATTTTAATTTCGCCGCTCGGAGTCTCTTCATAAATAACTTCTGCCGGATGACTTGTGATGTCTATAAACGGGGGATTGTATTTGACTATATCATCCAGAACATTTAATAACTCTTTAATATCCCCTCCTCTTTTGGGAGGAATAATTTCAAAGCTAATCAATGTGTCTTTTGATTTTTCAAGATGTTCTATTACTTTCATCTTATCCTGCTTAATTTGTTCTAACAAATTTACTATTTTTAGAATTAATTATATACGCTAATCAGATTGACCTGCTTTCAATATTAACTTATGAACTGATTTCATCTCAAATTCTTTTTCATTTATTGGAACGATATGATACTTTCCCTTTAACCACTTCTCAGTCATATCTTTATAATGAGGACTTATAAAATTTCCCGATTGACCCGTCGGCATTATAAATTTAATATAGTCCGGATTTGCAAAATCGTAGATATATCTCATCGATGGGCCTAAAATATTTTCGAACGGCTTATCTTTCTTAATTAATTCTGTTTGTCCATTATCAAACAATGTTACAAAAGAATATTCAGTATTAAAAACTGTAGTGCCATCACCACCTATTGAATATGGCCCTATGTCAATTAACTTGTCTATTAACGATGAAACTCCATGGAACAGATGCTTGAACGTAACGGTGTGCATTTTTCCCCATTGCCAATTCACAGGATTTTTTCCGTAATTAGTTTCAAGATAGCTTAGAGCATCGACCAAACTTTTTCGTAATATATCGTCTTTATTTTCGATGCGGGAAGTTTTAAGGTCGTCGAATAAAAAACTATCACCCTTTTCAAGTAATTCGTAAATTTTTCTGTAAGGTACATTTGCAAGCATAACATATTCTTTAATCAGCTCTGTTCCTAATTCGTCTTCGAAAGTATTCTTAATAAGAAAATAGAGAAAAGTAGAATAAATTGCTGGAGTTTGACTGCCTGGATGCATATTATAATCCCAGTTTTGCAATAGATCGAGTGCAAGCATAAGATTAGCATCCTTTACTTTTACTTTTTGAAAGGCTTTCAATAAATTTTCTGTAACAAACTTAGCATAGGGCGAAACAAAATCCATTTGATAATTTCGGAAGTCGTCGGGAGTATGCAATCTTTTGGAATCGAGCAGCTGTGTTATCCGTTCAATACGGGACGATGGTTCCCAGATATTCGAAATATGATAAGGGAAAGATCGAATTGTTTTATTGTTTGCCGATGCAATAAATCCATTTTCAGGATTAATAAGTCGGGGCATAAAATCGTAAGAAACAAAACCACTCCAATCCGAGTCTCCAACTGTTCCGTCGTATATCAATGTCGGACTTGTATTCTTGCGTAGCGGTAACAATACTGCACAGATGTAACCGATATTGCCGTCTTTATCAGCATAAATAAAATTTTGTCCTGGCACATTAAAATATTTCAGAGCCGCGACAAACTCTTCTCGATTTTTTGCCCGGTTAATTAAAATGGAAGAGAGCATTTCGTTGGTAAAATCGTTACCTGTCCATCTCATACTAATTTTGAGATTTGTATTTTTTTTGTTTATGAGACGGTATGGATGAATATCAGAAATAATCGGTCCACGATGTGTTCTTCTTATAACGAATTTATAGAAGCCTTTATCTTTGATGTAGATGGAATCCGTTTGGGTATCGAGTTCCTGCCACTTTCCGTCGACCAGATAACGATTGTTAAGTGTATCGACTTGTTCGATATAAAAATCGGAATCGTCTGCCATTACATTAGTCATTGCCCATGCAATATTCCGATTTTTTCCGATAACGACAGAAGGCAAGCCCGGCAGGGTAAATCCTTCGGCATTCCATTCATTCGATCTAATCAATGCAAAGTACCATTTACCAGGAGCGGAAAAAGCCAGATGTGGATCGTTTGCAATAATTGGTTTTCCCGTTGCAGACCTTTTTGCCGAAATTACCCAGCTATTAGAGCCAATGTGAGTACCGTTAAAGCCAATAAAATTTCTAAATTCCCTATCGGTTTTAATTAATGCAAGAGGTACTTCAGAGTATCTATTAAGTCGGTCATCAATTATGAAAGGAGCATTTTCAGGGTAGTTAGGCAATAGCTCCGTTGCCTTCTCTTTACCTAATTTTTGTACTATGTGTGCAAAAGCCACGTCTGACCACCAGCTGAGATTTAATTCCCATGCCATCATCTTTGCCATTATCAAGCAATGTTCAGGTCTCCATCTATACGGTTCGTAACCGAGTAAACCAAATTCTACCGGGTATTTGCCTCTATATTCTTCGATATATTTATTGACGCCGTTTGAGTAAGAAATCAATATTTTTTTCGTAGTCGGATCAATTCGTTTATAAGATTCGTATGCGTTCCTGGCAATTCCGACGGTGCGAAACATCAAGTCAAAGGCTGCGGTTTTTTCGCCGAATATTTCGCTAAGTCTGCCTTCTCCTGCTCTGCGTCCGATATCCATCTGGAATAATCTTTCTTGAGCATGTAGATATCCAAGTGTATAAGCGGCATCCTCTTGACTTCTGGCAATAATCATTGGCACTGCCATCGAATCAGTATATACAATCACGTCTGATTCGATCCGATTATTTTCTACAGTTCCGTCATATCGAGGCAGAGTTCTCTTAATCATAAAAAATGACACAAGAGAAATTACCACGAGAGTAAGGATCAAAAAAATTGTCCAACCAATTAAATGTTTTTTCAATTTTTTCATCATTGCGCCTCAAAATAACAATCCAAAAAATAAAAAAATAACAAGTCTGTTATCGTCAAATTTAATATTAACGACATTTTTTTTATGTTGCATAATATAAAACAGCGGAATAAAGATGGGCGAAATTACACTTATACTATTTGGTTTGGCAGTTGTAGTTTTATTCTTATTGATACTAAAAAAATTATCAGGAACAAAAGAAGAACCAATAAAGGAGGAGCTCGACAGAATCGATCGATCGTTCAGGGACGAAATTGCTCGCAACCGAGACGAAGTTTCAAAAAGTCTTAAAATGCAACGGGAGGAGATAAGTTCTTCGATTAAAAGTTTTAGCAGAGATTTATCCGAAAGATTTTTTGAGATCGCAAAGATGCAAAAAGATCAACTCGATCTCTTTGCAAAACAACTTTACCAGTTAACACAGACAAACGAACAAAAATTTGATACACTGCAATCCAGAGTGGACGAAAAGTTGAAGGAGATAATTCAAAACAATGAAAAAAAACTCGAAGAGATGAGATTAACCGTAGATGAAAAGCTGCAAAGCACACTCGAAAAAAGGCTCAGCGAATCTTTTAAATTAGTAAGCGAACGACTTGAGCAGGTTTATAAAGGTCTGGGAGATATGCAGGAATTAGCTCGAGGCGTTGGCGATCTTAAGAACGTGCTCACAAATATTAAAACCAGAGGAACGTGGGGAGAAATTCAGCTCGAGAATTTAATCGACCAGATACTCACCAGAGAACAATATGAAAAAAACGTTTCGACAAAAAAAGGGAGCAACGAAAAAGTCGAATTTGCCATAAAATTGCCTGGAAAAAACAGTATAAAAGATGAGATCGTATGGCTTCCCATCGACGCTAAATTTCCTATAGAAGATTACCAAAGATTACTCGAAGCTCAGGAATCGGCAGATATCGAAGGCATAAATGACGCATCCAGGAGAATTGAAAATACCATAAAGAATGAAGCAAAAAAGATAGCTGACAAATATCTCGACCCGCCTCACACAACGGATTTTGCAATTATGTTCTTACCTATTGAAGGGCTTTATGCCGAAGTTTTAAGAAGACCAGGACTTGCAGAAAGTCTTCAGCGAGAATTCAGAGTTACCATAGCTGGACCGACTACACTTGCTGCATTGTTGAACAGTTTGCAAATGGGTTTTAGAACGCTGGCAATTGAAAAACGTTCAAGCGAGGTCTGGTCAATTCTTGCAGCCGTGAAAACAGAATTTGGAAAATTCGGAACAGTTTTAGAAGCTACTCAGAAAAAGCTACAAGAAGCTTCCAATAAAATCGAAGAAGCTGCGCGTTCGACGCGTAAAATCGAGCGCAAATTAAAGGACGTACAAGAATTGCCGCCTGAGGAAGGAATTAAACTACTGGAATAAAAGAATCCCACAGTAGCGTGGGATTCTAATTTTAACTCTTTCAGAATTTTAGCAGCCCTCTCTTTTCTTTCCGCCAGCTTTATTCATACTTGCCGCAGGCAGGGTTAGCTTAGGTAACGACTTCTGCTCTGTTGGCCTGGTGACAGACACAGTTCCATTTTCGCCTGAGGCAATTCTTGGTTCGCCCCCGAAATAAAAACTTACCTGTTTTAGTTTCTCGAATTCACTTTTCTCTTGATCGGAGGCGTCGGCTCTTAAAGTGGGATAAAGAACATTATTTTGCCAGCCCCGCATTCCATCCTTCAAGATATAAACTTTTCTATAACCGGCGCTCTTAAGTAAGAACCAGGTTTCTGCCGTAAGGATATCATCATCGCCATAAATTAATATTTTTTCGTTTTTCATTAAGCCGGCTTCCAGTATCGATTCTGATGAAACATTCATAGCACCGGGAATATGGTATTCATTAAATTTATCTTCGTTTCTGACATCAATAAGAGTAAAATCGACTTTTCCTTTAATAATCCAATCTGCAAGTTCAACTGGTTTGACAATATTTTTTTCTTTTCTCAGTTCGAGTGAAAGCTCCTTTGCATTTATTTTCACGTGTCTGTTATCCGAAGGATTACCGATAATCATGGCAAAGAATCCTAGCATAAATGCTATAAAAGCAAGTTTCTGTGGAGTCGAAATTTTATTCAACCAAGATTTCATTCTATTTCTCTCCCGGATTTAGTTTTCATTATTTTTTCGGTCCACTCTGCTAGAAGGAAAGCGGCAATTGCAATAACAACAACCAAGAAGACAACCATTCCGTGCGAAAGTCCCAGAAAATCAAAGAGGGTAACACTCCCCATCGCAGTTGAATTATAAAAGTCTGCTATAAACGGATAAATTTCGCCGAAGATGAAAATGCCAAATAACATTCCGAGTAAATAAATCATCCCGTCAATTCTACCAGTTGACGAGGATACAATCGAAGTGCCGGGGCAATAGCCGCCAATAACGAATCCGATACCGAGCAGCAAACCACCTACCAATTGAGGGATTAGATAAGTATCGGTAATATAGACAAGTGAAAGGTCAAGCCAGCCGATCCATGCAAGATAAAATAATCCGAGCATAGCAGTCACAATGGCTGTAAACATAACTTTGAGGACACGCATATTATAAAGGTAAAATTGAGCGGCAAGAATTCTTGCATTTCCGAATCCGCCTCGTTCGAGGGCAAATCCGAAGCCGATTCCGATTACAAAAGCGACAACGAGGCTGAAATCGAATCCGAAATAATCGAATTTATAAAAGGGCATCATAACCATTGTCTCCTTACAAAGTATGCAGTTAAATATCCACCGGCAAAAACTGCCAGCATAAAGACCCAGCTTCCGAGACTTAATAGAGCTCCACCTGTAAGCGCCTGACCACTGGTGCATCCGCGTGCCAGTTTAGCTCCGAAACCCATAATTGCACCTCCAACAAAAGCATATATCAATCGTGTCCTGTTACTTACATTCGGACCTTTTTCAATTGTTTTTTTGACACGATGTGCCAGAGTACCCGATAGAAATCCACCAATAGCCACACCTATTACTTCGAAGACTAACCAATCCTTGAGCGGATTTGTATTGCTGTCCCCCAGATAATTTTTATAGAATTCGTTCTGGGATGCATGTTCGGGGGCAACTTTTGCAACTCCAACAGCAACAAGAGTTGAAGCTGCACCTGAAGCTCCTAATCCTCTTCCCATTATTACAAATGCTGATAGAAGCACCAGTCCCAATCCGAATCCTACTAAATATGGATTCGAATACGGTTTTGATTTAAAGGTTCTTTCGGCGGTTTGTTCACTTAATTTTGGGGATATTCCTGTTACAGTCTCCATTTAGTTTCTCCTTTACAATGTCTTACTTAAAGTGTGCATTTAAATAATGGCTGTATTGACCAGCATAAACAATAATGAACCGAAGAATAAGTCCTCCAATAATTACCAGAATAGGAGCAACAGGCGTATGTTTAACTTTATGATTAACAGCCATCAATTGTATAATAAGCGGGATAACAATTCCAATGCCGATGATGAATACCCAAAATGCAGGTGCATAAATTCCGTCGATTAACAGTTTAGCAGCTTCAATGTGAACGGCCGAAGATGTAGAAAGACCAATAAGCATCAGTGAAATTACAAATAGTTCCATCGTAAGAAAACCGTTATCTGCTTTTGCCAGTAGTTCCCTTTCATAAACATTTTTTGCAATCATATGCACAAATGCAGCAGCAGTTGAAAGTCCCGATACAAGAAACAATACCGACAAGATCGAAGTATTCCACAGCGGCCGTGAACCCATAGTGCTCAACAAAACGCCGGTATAAATTCCGAGCATCCCGCCGAGTAGCATATTTGCCACTCCTATGTTTTGTATCAATCGTGAATGGGAGTTGATATATGTTGTAATTTTATTGAGAGCCGGGAACTTATCGACAAAAAATTTAGGCGGTCCCATCAACAAATTTGCAATAATAACGGGGTAGACCAGAATTAAGATCCACGCTCCCCACGACATTGGCGAAGTAATTCGGAAAGTAGTATAAAGTCTCCATACATATAACTTATGTTCCAAATCTAAAAAGAGAGCAAACATGCCGAGACTCAGAAGTAATAAACTTATTAAAGGTAATGTGTAACATGAACAGTTTGTTTCTTTATATCTTTTACTGAATAAAAAGTAGCCAGATATAATCATCATTCCTGCGACAAGACCGCCGAGGAATAGATAGACTGGTATTTCCCACCCCCATACATGCGTATATGGGTCGATTTGAAAATTATGACGGGTAGTAGTTAATTCCTGCATAAACTCCTCAGATTAAATAAAAAATACGAGGTTTCGTACCTGCCTCTGGCAAGAGAGTATGATATTGTCTTGAAGCAAGTAATTTACTTACTTCGCTTTCAGGATCGTCAAGATCGCCAAAATACATGCAATGAGTAGGACAAACCGAAACGCACGCTGGATCTTCTCCTTTTTCGACTCTGTGTATGCAAAATGTGCATTTGTCGGCGTACCCATCCGGATGGATAAAACGAGCATCGTAAGGGCAGGCAGCCAGACAGGCTTTACAGCCGATACACATATCGTGGTCGACGAGTACAACGTTGCCGACATCATGGACATGGCTTGCACCAGTTGGACAGCAAGAAACACACGGTGTATTATCGCAGTGATTACAGCGCTGCGATTGAATCTCTAAATGAACATCCGGAAATTTGCCAGTTGTTACCTGTACAATCCAATCCCTGTTATATCCTTCGGGTACGTTGTTCTCAGTTTTACAAGCTACTACACAGTCCATGCATCCAACGCATTTTTTTGTATCAATCACCATCGCATAACGAGCCATATTAAACCTCCGTCACAAAAGTTACAAAATTGACATTCATTCCGGTACCACCCATCAAGGGGTCGGTTTTATAGCGAGTAATAAGTTCCGAATCGCTGGCTCCTTTCAGATATGCTCTTTTAAGCATTCGTGAATTATGACCAAATCCGTGAACCATGTAGACGGAGTCCGGTCTTATCCTTTCGGTGGCTTTTACTTTTATTTTATTGCTCAAAACACCGTCCTGGTTTTTAAGGCGAATGTACTGACCATTTTTAAGACCCCATTTGTTTGCAACATCGCTATTGATCCAGATTTCATTTTCTTCCATCATATCCATTAAAATTGGATTTGATTGAGTTCTGGAGAACGAATGGACAGGCGATCTGCCAAATAACAGTCGATAATATCCCGGAGGCGGATCTTCTGGTTTTTCGTATCTTGGAACCGGATCAAACCCTGCTTGCAATAATTGAACAGAATAAAATTCCACTTTTCCTGAGGGTGTGTAGAATTCTGGCTGTATACCCTCCTCGATATAAATCGGCTGATCGTCGGCTGTAATAACACCTTCTTTTTTTAGCAGATCGAGACTGAGCCCAACATTTTTAAGTCTATAATCGAGATATTCTTCAATGTTTTTCCATGGATAATATTCATTAAGTCCCAATTTTTCAGCCAGTTTTTTTGCAATCCACCAATTCGGTTTTTGATCTGCTGGAGGATCGACAACCGGCTGTCTTAACGAAACAAAAGGTACTTTAAACGGCGACGTATGAAGATCATCGTATCGTTCTAAATAGATCGATTCGGGCAAAACAACATCAGCCCAGCCAGCAATTTCACTCGGTATCACATCTACAACCACTAAAAGATCGAGATTTTGAATTGCTTTAATAGTTTCTTCTTGATTCGGTAATGCATCGATTAGATTGGTGGCATAAACAAACCAGCCTTTTACTGGATACGGTTTGCCAGTTATTGTAGCTTCTCGAATTCCTGTTGTGATCTCTTCTGAGGCAAATGGGAATTTATTATTCGGATTATCGAGTTTCTCTTTAGTGGGTTTCGGATATGGAGGATAGGGATAGGGAGGAATCGGGAATTTTGCCGGGAAATAAAAGCCTCCTTTTCTGCCCCAGTTGCCGAGCAAAGCATTTAATAATGCTACTGCTCTCATCCTCTGGGTATCATTTCCATACCAGGTTACATGGCGTCCTGGATGGACTAACGATGCCGGTTTGAACATTGCCATAGTACGGGCAGTTTTTCTTATTAATTCAGGCTCAATTCCAGTTTCAGGATAAGCCCATTCGGGAGTGTATTGATTTATTTCTTCTCTGAACTGTTCGAAACCAAATCCATATTTATCGACGAATTCTTTGTCGTATAAATTTTCCGAAACAATAACATTCATCCATGCCAGTAAAAGTGCCGTATCTGTTCCAGGTTTTATTGGTAAGTAGTATTTAGCTTTCGAAGCAGCTACAGAAAAACGGGGATCAACGACAATAATTGTAGCATTTTTCTCAACTGCTCTTGCAAATTCCTGTGCCTGAGTGTTGTGCATGTTTTCACCCAGATGAGAACCGATCAGAACAAGACATTGTGCATTTTCGATATCAGTTTTTTCGGGCGAACCAATTGCATCGCCGAAAGTTAATTCGAAACCGACATCGCGCGGACCCCGGCATTGAGCAAACGAAGGCGCTCCGAAATTAATTGCACCGTAAGCTTGTAAAGTATGCTTCAGGAATGTACCACCAATTCCGTGAGAAAACATTGCAACTGATTCTGGTCCGTATTTTTCTTTAATATTTTTCATTCTTGAAGCGATGAAATCGAGCGCTTCATCCCAGGTTACTTCTTTCCATTTTTCCTCTCCACGTTCGCGCGTTCTGATCAAAGGCGCCCTAAGCCTGTCGGGATCGTAATGAGCACCTATACCGCCAGTGCCCCTGGGACATAATCTGCCATTGCTCAACGGGTCTTTTGGGTTACCTTCAATTTTCCAGAGTTTACCGTCTTTAACGTAAGCAATTGCGGCGCATTTCCAGAAACAGATATCACAATAAGTCGGAATTTTTTTAACGCCTTTCAATTTTTTTTCGTCAACTTTTGCGGCTCCTTTAATCACGGGATTCAAAGTGCTTGCCGCCGCAACAGCACCAACGCTAAATCCCGTTATTTTAAGAAAGCGTCTTCTTGAAATCGAATTCATTTGTTACCTCGATATCGATTTAATCAATTCTTTTATTTCACCGCACTGGGTGTACTTATTATATACATCACATTTTCTGCAATCCTTTTCTGCGCACATTGTACGTGGATGCGTTATATTCCAGCAAGGTTCCCCATGTGATTTATATGACTTGCAGTTCTGTCTATCTTCTTCAGAACAATTGACAATTTCCCAGCAAGGAATTAAAGAATAAATGCTCTTAATTCCGTTAATACTAATTTTAGAATCGTTGATTGCTTTTCGAATACATTCAATTCTTTCGATATCAGCTTTTGAAAAGAGGCGTTGTTTCGATTCTTTTTTATATGGAATAATCAAACCTTCTCTTTCGTACATTCTCAATGTGTGAACCGAAATGCCAATTATTTTGGCAGCTGTACCTATCGGAAAAATTGGTTCGTACCTGTCTATTTGCTCAATCATTTTTTTTTCTAAATAATCTATATTTATAAATATCAATAATCTTGCCATTTATAAATATGCTGTAGTTAGATTTTTAGATATAGCTTTTGCCGTAATTAAGAATTTTTGATATTAAGGAATTCTGAGTTTGAGAAATAAAAGACCTTTGCTCTTTTTATTCTATTTGAGTAGCACCCGAATTGATAATGCGCATAATTTCTTCGAGTTCTAAATTATCACAAAGCTTTCAGTTAATTGGGTATTATGCATTTCGGCGAGATCTGCTTGAGCAGGGCATCGAAATCTTCAAGAGATTTTTTCATTATTTGGGAATCGGATGAATGGCAAGTCAAACATGCCCCGACTTTTAATATTTTCTTTTGCTCTTCGAGATTAAATGGACGATAATTTTTCCTAGTCGTAGCAACTAACTTCGGCTCGGCTAAGAATGCAATCCAGGCGTCCTGCGGTAAATTATCATAAACAGAGGAGGCATACAAAGGAGAAAATTTCCATTTACCCGACTTGCTAAGTTCTAATTTTCCCCTGCCGTAACCAATAGATAGCGGATTGAGATGGCACGATTCACAACTTCTGGATTCTTTACGTATGGTATGTGAAAAGGCAGGTGCATATAATCGCTTAAAAATAATTTCATCTTTTTGACTTTTGTTATCCCTGTCAATGCTTATAATCATTCCAGGCACAAATGTCGTTATCTTCTTACCATTCTTCAATTCGGCAACACCTAAAACTGGAGGTTCAGACAAATATTCACCTGCATGTTCGATCCATTCTCCTGAGGAAAACTTCTTTTCGAGGTGGTCATAGGCGCTTGAGCTTTTATCGTATTCGGTGTGACATCCAATACATTGCGTAGCCCATGATGTGTGGCATGTTTGACAATCGAGGTTCTTGTGAGCCTTATCCTTGATGCATTGTTTTAATGGTGGCAAAGCTTCCGCAATGTTACCATTTGCTTTCTTAATCAACATTACTTTACCGTTTTCCATATAAACATTCGGGATTGGTAAACTATTTTTCCCCGTAAGAAGATAGTTTTTCGAATTGTCAAAATTTCTCAGTTCAGAAATTTTTTGAGATTCGTAATCAAAGTTGTCTACCGTAACTGTTTTGCGCTCACCATTGTTATGACAGTCAAGGCATTGTATTTCGGTTTGAAGTTCTTTATGAGTGTAATAATTTCCGTCTCCCATTACTTCTGCAGAAAGATGACAATCGATGCATAAAAGACCTTTTTCAAAATGGACGTCTGGCAACATTTTTTTAAAGACCCTTCCATCTTTCAATTGACGCAGTTCGATAGGTTCATTTAATGTTGTTTCGTTTATTTCTGCCCAGCCTTCATAATTCGTAGAAATTCTCCCCGACCTTGAATGGCACCCAAAACAATTTTTGTTGCTATTTGGAAGTTTAAGTGTCGGATGAAATTTATTTATGAATCCGACTTTATTTTTAGTAAACAATTTTAATTCTTCGGCAGAATTCTTCGTATAACTCAGATGGCAAGCCAGGCATCCGCCTCCTCTCGATTCTTCGTCTATTTCTCCAAATTCTGTTTTTTCGTTGCCCAGGTGACACGAAGCGCATAAATTGCGGAGGTGACTTTCTGCTGGCGAAAATCCGATTTCCGAAATATGGCTTAGAGAATCAGGCGAGGTCGATTCATTAAAAACAAATTTATTTACACTTACCATCCCGCTTAATGTAGTCATTATCGAACTATTTACACGTCGTACAATGTCCGGATGGCATTGTGGAGAGCCGCAAGTAATCCCGGCGTTTGAAAGATTGCCTGGTATTAAAATTATATTTTCGTGGGCATCTTCTTTCTTTAAACTAAATGGATTGCCGCGATGGCATGAATAACAACCCAGTGCGGTAATGCTGTGCGCTTCGGAAAATCCTTCGACTTCGGAATGACATGAGATACAACTTTCATATCTATTCCCGACTTTGCTGAGCTTTTGGTATATCGTATCAGTTACCGAAAATAAATCTGTTAATGAAATAGGATTATTATAAGTGAAATTATATTTATCGTTCAAGGCGTATTCGAAACGCCAATTTTCCCCTCTAAAATAAAATCCAATTATCGAAAGTATTATATAAACGACGAAAAAAAACGCCAGCGTTTTTTTAAAAAAGAGATTGATTTTCTTATGAAATATCCGCTGCAGGTAAATTATCAGCAGGAAAGACACAACGAAAACCAGAAAAATTACTGGATAATTTAGCCAGTGCAAAAACTCCTGAACTCCCACCAGGTACCATGGTCCTTTAACAACAGGGTTAAATCCATCGTGTATTACAGGCGGTAAGATTAATGCGATTATAATAACAGATATGAGACTAAAAAAAATTGATTTTGACTGAGGCCAAAAACTTTTTACATGTTCTATTATAAACAACAGCATAAATACTGTTGCAGTAGCTGCATGGTTAATATAGAGTAGTTGCAGGTCGTCGAAACTGCCCATAAATAGGAATGATATTTGGGTACCAACTATTGGTATATTCTCGAGTAGGGTTTTAAATATGTTATGAGCTTGAAGACCGTCTGCGTCGGCCTTGAGTATAAAACCGCTCAACATTAGATATATCACGAGAATTATACTAAGCGTAAGCCTGAGCCACACATTTTTTGGCACTCTGTATTCAGTCGACAATCTCAAATGGTCCCAAAAATGAATTATGGTTAAGACAAGAAAAAATTGTGAACTCCAGTAATGGAGACTTCGTAAAAAATTAAAGCGGGGCAACAATAATATTTGAGTTACCGATTCGTACGGATTCATAACATCGTAAGGTATAGCAAGCAGTATACCACTTACTACTGCTATCAAAAACATGCCAAAAGCAAGCTGACCGAATGTAATTCCAAAAACTCTCAAATATTGTTTTTGTTCAGACATAAACGTAGAGTTTCTTCGTGTTTTTATCAGAGTGAATTACGAGTTTATTTAATGATTTGACAGCCGGTCCTTTAACTACCTCTCCACCAAAGTTATATTCGGAACCGTGACAATTGCATACAATTTTATTGTCGATATTTCTATTTAATAAACAACCAAGATGTGTACACCTTGCTTCAAATGCATTAATACTTTTACTCTGTTTAATTACGATAACATTTCCAATGAAATTGACACCTTCGTTCAATTCATCAGGAATAAATATCTTATTGACAGCATACCGTTTCCGTTTATCATCCACTACTAGAGCAGTCAAAAGTATTAGGAAAAGGCCGAAGATTTTATTTAACATTTTAAAGAATTTTCTTCTTGTCATTTTGATCTCGTATGATTCAAAATAAATTTTCGCGGACGTAATCGAGGTCCGTCTCTTTTTCTATTTCAAATAATAGGTCGCGGAAATAAAATTTTTCGAAACTGATGTCGACTATCTCCGCTGCAATTCTGTCGATAAAATTTTCAAAGTGAAACGTAAATTCTTTTTTCCCATCGTATAATTTCATGGCATTAATATTATCTTCTACGATTAGATTCAACAAAGGTAAAATGGATCTTGAATAAATTCCTGTTTGATAACAAATTTTATCTCCCGATGAGACCAACAGATTACCCTTTTTTGACTTCATGAATTTAATAAAACCATCAGTAATAAAGGGAAGCAAACAACTTGTCAAAAAAATCTCGTTAGCGTCGACTTGATTCAAGGCAGTGTAGATTGCCGATACCATCCCGAGTGCTTCGGCTTTGTTTTTTATTACGGAATAGTCATTATATATCTCCACCGGTGTTTTTGAAGCAATAATATCAACTTTTTCGAAATGCGATTCGAGGCGTGCGTGAATTAGATCCAACAAAGTGCTTTCGCCAATTTTAAGACTAATCGATTTTTTATGTATCTCAACGTCGGGTATGTAAATAAAGGCATTTTTAATGTTCATAAAAAACAAATATAAAAAGGCAAGACCTCAGCATGCATTCTGCGCCGTTAAATATGATGCCAGATAATTTCGTCTTTATTGAAATCGTTATTGTCGAAAGCTCCGTGCATCAGAATTTTTTTAATTTCTTCTTTGCTCATGCTTGCCGAGTCTTCCAGTTGTTCAAATAGTTCTCCAATATAACCCCGAATAATATAGAAATTACCCAGATCGAAAAAGTTGTTTAATATTGTTACGTATTCCATAATCTGGGAGAAGTCGAATTCACCCTCTTCATCACTTAAACCAAAAAGCTCTTTTTTCCAGGCAATAAAACTCCAGAAAACTTTTTTAGTAATATAAAGCGCATAATTTACTTCGGTAAGAGGAAAACCTTCTTTAAATCTTTCGGCACCTACCTTTTCGAAATATTTTTCGGCTTTGTCGTTAGAAGCACCAGTCTGAAGCCATTCGATTAAATTTTCGAATACCCGTTCTTCACGCGCTATTACTTCCTTTTCAGAAAGTCTTTGGTAGTTTTTCATCAGCTCAGTTTTCTTTATCTGTTCATAATAGGCATGTGAAATCTGTTGAAGATTTGCTCGAATAAAATCGATTATATTCGCAAAATTCATATTCCCCTCCTAATTTTTGCTTCAATATAATTGTTTTAATTTAGGAGGTCAACAGACACGGCTTAATGATCAATTGAAATTGTATTCCTTGTAGACAATATAAAGAGAATCTGGAACAGGATTTTGAATAAGCCACTCAGATCTCATTGCCATCTCAATTAAATCTTTCGTTACCTCAGAAGGTGACAGCGTCGAACTTATGATTTCGGTTTTAATTGGTTTGCCTTTATAATCAATCCAAAGCTTTAGCATCAATCTACCTTCAACTTTGATATTATCAGAAGGCACAATTTCGCTTATCTGGATTGGAGAAACATTATATGGATTATAATTGGAAGTTTTCTCATCCCTTTTTTCATTAGCAGCATTGTCGTATTGCGACATCTCAATATCCTCCAGCAATTCTAATTCTTCATTTATTATCCCAACACTCAAATTTACTTTAGCAGGTCTAAATAGAGAAACGTCTTTCCACTGCACAGTATGCGGAATTGAAATCAAATTTATAATACTATTGTCAGTAAAAATTACAGCAGTTTTCTTCTTCTTAAAAGAAGGGACTGAAATAAAAATAATAATAGTTATAAGTAAACTGATAGAGAGTGCAATCTTAAAGTTTTTTGAATACTCTTTTGTCAAATGTTTATAGTTCATCGGCTAAAAAATTTTTCCATATTTTATAAAGCTCGAACGTTGCTCGTACATCCCTGCTACAGTAAGAAGCAATTTCTTTTATTTTACCAGCACGATATAATTCGTTTATTTCCATCCCTGTAATTCCTCCATCTTTCGGAGAATTTATCCCAAATGAATGGCAGTAAAAATCGAGGTTGAATTTTTTTGTTAGTCCATAAAACGTAAATTGTTCCAGGAGATCGACGTGCAATTTAGTATCGTAGCGGCGTGAAATAAAATTTCTGGTGGGTTTTATTCCGAGCATTGCTGACCGAAGCATTAAGAAAGGGATATCGAATGACCTTCCATTAAAAGTAATAACGCCGTCAACTTTATGAACATAATTCCAGAAAGTTCTGAGCATTTCATTTTCGGTCATACCTTTATAATTAACTGTTCCATCTTCATTATGCCATTCTTCATTTTTTTCCGATTCAAATAAAATTTGAGAATGCTCCGATACGGTATTCAACATACCGATAACAATAACTTTTGCTGTGAATGGATAAAGATTCAGGTAACGCTTAGCTTCCTCGATTTTTTCCGATCTTAAAATTTCATCTTTTTCCTGCTCAGCATATCTTAGAAGAAATTCCTGTTGTGATTCGCCGAGGCTTTCAAAATCGTAAGCGGTAGTTTCGATATCGAATACGAGGTTCATATTTCGACCTCATAATTTCGACGTTAAACTAACAAAATATCAGGCAATCTGCTCAATAATTTTTGCGGCTTCTAAAATTTCTTCGCCATCAACATCCATATGCGTTACGGCTCTAATTATTCCGACCTTCCCAGTTCCAAGTAACAGACCTTTTTCTTTACATTTTAAAATAAAATCTTCAGCAGATAATCTAAGTGGAGAAAACATAACAATATTTGTTTCAACAAGCGAAGTATCGATTTCTATAAATTTATTTTGCGCTAAAAGTTCTGCAAATTTTTTGGCTTTGAGATGGTCTTCTTTTAATCTTTCGATATTATTTTTCAAGGCATAAATTCCTGCTGCTGCTAAAATTCCGACCTGCCGCATTCCCCCGCCCCAGGCTTTGCGAATCCGGAAAGCTTTCTGGATCGTATCTTTTCTACCTGCTATAATTGACCCAACAGGAGCGCCCAGACCTTTGGAGAGGCATACAGAAACGGTGTCGAAATACGCTGCATATTCCGATGGTTTTATACCTGTTTCCACGTAAGCATTCCATATTCGTGCACCGTCAAGATGCATTGACAGATTATATTTACGCGCAAGTTCGGAAATTGATCTAATATTTTCAATCGGGTTAATTGTTCCACCAGCTCTGTTATGCGTGTTTTCAATTTCGATAACTCTGGTGCGAGCCATATAATAGGCACTTTCCGGACGTATCAGAGGTTCAATTTGGGTAGCAGTAAAAATTCCCCGTTTATCACCTTCAACAAGAGATAGTTGTAATCCACTAAGAGCCGCAGGCGAACCCGATTCGTACTGAAATATGTGGGAATCCTTTTCACAAATTACCTCGTCGCCTGGATTAGTTAATACATTCAAACAAATTTGATTCCCCATCACACCACTCGGCACAAATAGAGCGGCTTCTTTACCCAGTAATTCTGCCGCATATTCTTCTAATGAATTAACCGTAGGATCTTCTTTGTAAACATCGTCGCCCACTTCGGCGCTGCACATAGCTTTTCGCATTTCTTCAGAGGGTTTTGTGACTGTATCGCTTCTTAAATCAATTACTTTTTTCATTTTTGATTACCTTTTTTATGATAAACAATATAAATGTAAATCCCGAGATTAATGATGCAATCGTAGGAAACAAAAGTGGATATCGTGTAAAGAAAGTTACATCGTTACGTAGTTCGGCATTGCCCGTTAAATATGTCCTTTCAAAAAGGTTGGTTTGAGATACTGTTCTTCCAAGCGGGTCGATAATACAACTTATTCCGCCGTTAGCAGCTCTTACCAATGTACGTCTGTTCTCAACAGCTCGAAGTTGTGCAAATTCTTTGTGCTGAAAAGGACCGCTTGAATAACCGTACCAGCTGTCATTCGTAACAACTACGAGCAATTCTGCACCTCTGTTGACAAATTTTGAAACAAAGTAAGGATAAATCGATTCGATACAGATTACACCTGCAACTTTCAAAAATTTATTGGCTTCGAAAATTTTAATTTCTTTACCTACATTCCAGCTCGATATACCGACCTGCCATGTAACAAATTTACCGAGTAGTGGTAATTCCTCGAGAAACGGAACTCTTTCTCCAAAGGGCACGAGCATAATCTTAGCATATTTTTCTGTATGATTGGTAAAAGGGGCAAAAAACAAAATCGAATTATAGGAAGTGTATTTAAGTCCGCTTGCAGTTTGTTTTGCATCTTCGGGTATATTATTCTTTGTCAAAAAGAAATTTATATCCGGCATACCTGTCATTAAATAGACATTATTCATGTCGCAAAATTCGTGTATTTTACTGACCTCCTTTTCATAGTTTCCCGATAAAAGATAAACCGGCAGTGCAGATTCCGGCCAGATGATTAGTTTTGCATTATCCTGAACAGCCTTTTCCGATAATTTTAGATAGATTTGCAATTGCTCATCGAGATTGCCGGCTTCCCATTTTTTCCACGGATTGAGGTCTGGCTGGATTAATCCAACTCTTATTTTCTTACTGGAAGGCTGGTAAGTTTTAACTTTCAAGGTGCCATAAATAATTACAAAAATAAAAATGAGCGACGCTGCTGTGGAATAGTAGATAAATAATTTTTTATTTCTTTCTCTTTCCTGAATCGACAGATAAAGAAAAACATTTATAAATAATATGATTAATGTCAATCCGTATGATCCTACAATATCTGCAATCTGAATAAAGTAATTGAATTTTACAACACTATTTCCAAGTGAAAGCCAGGGAAATCTGAGATCGGTAATCGAATAGAGAAACTCGAACTCCAACCAGAACAAAGGAAACAATAGAAGAGATGTTTTTTTACTGAATACCTTTCTTGAAAAATAATAAAGTGTGGAAGGGATAAGATAGAGCGCAGGATTGACAAAAAGCAGTAGTAGCCCAGAAATCATCAGAAAGGGGTCGGCTTCTTTTGTCCAGCTACCTACCCAGTATAATGTTATTAAGCTGAAAATGAAATTCATTAAATAACTTATTCGATTAATTCCACCGAGAGTATACCGATTTTCGATTACTTTGAAGTACGGTATAAATGCAAAGAAAACAAATACAGGCGCCGGCAAGGGTGGAAAAGACAATCCAAGCAATAATCCAGCAAGAATTGCCAGAAGTCGTTCTTTTTTCAGTGTAGATTTTTCTTGAGGAATAAGAGCTTTTCTATACTTCGGAAAAAATTTCATAAGTCACTAATCCTGTTGGGTTAGTTTTTCTTTTTTCTATTAAAATAAACCACTAAGGCTGTAGCGACAATTATAAACGTTATTATTAATCCAACATTTGAATATGTGTTTAATATTCGATCGATAAGTTCGACATTATTTCCTATTGTATATCCCAGTATGGCAAGAAAAATATTCCACAACAAAGAACTTACGAAAGCATAGAGGATTGTTTTCAGGGGTTTTAGTTTATGCAGTCCTGTAAAAAAGCTGATAACAGCGCGAGTACCCGGTAAAAAGCGGTTTATTAAAATTAACTTATAACCGTATTTATCGAACCACCTGTCGGCTTTATCGAGTGATTCTTTTTTTATAAACTTAAATCTACCATTACGAATAACACTGTCGCCCAGTTTTCTGCCGATGTAATACATAGTAATATATCCGATGCCACTGCCGAAGCTTGTAATAACTACGAGCGGCAGAAAATCTATTGTATTGTTTACGATCAGAGTAGCAGCAAACACAACGGCGAAATCACTTGGAGATGGAGGAAATATATTCTCTATAAATCCGAATAAAAACATGAAAAGATAAATCAAAGTGGGGTCGAGCGCGGCAATGTATGAAATAAATTCTTCGAGCATTAAGATTCTTTCCTTGTAAGAAGAACAGTGGCATACGCGGCAATACCTTCTCGTCTGCCTGTAAAACCGAGTCGCTCGGAGGTTGTTGCTTTAATCGATATACGGTCTGCATCAATTTTCAGTACCGACGCAATTTCGTTTTGCATAAGCGAAATATAAGGTGATAGCCTGGGTAGTTCTAATACAAGTGTCGAATCGATATTATTCACAACGTAACCTTTATTTCTAATCAATACGTTTGTTTTATCCAGTAAAATTTTGCTGTCAATATTTTTATAATCATTACTTGTATTTGGGAAATGCTTTCCGATATCTCCCAGCGCAAGTGCTCCCAGCATGGCATCGCAGATTGCGTGTAGTAGAACATCCGCATCCGAATGCCCTTCCAGACCAAATTCGTAAGGAATGACAACTCCCCCCAGCACCAATAATCGGTCTCTCGAGAAACGGTGCACGTCAAAACCAAATCCAATTCTGTAGTCTTGCACTAATATCTTATCTCGAATTTTGTGAATTCATTATTAGGTTCTAACCATTTGATTGCAGCACTTTTAACATCCGACATTGGTGGTCCAATCTTAAGTGAATTGAACAATTCTTCTATTTTATATTCCTCCCCTTCTACAACTGTGAGTACCTCGCCTGTATAGAGATTTTTTACGTATCCTTTCAGTCCAAGTTTTTGTGCATGGCGCAATACAAAATACCGAAAACCAACGCCCTGTACGAGTCCTTTAACAATAATTTCGGCTCGCTTCATTTTTTTACTATTATTTTCCTGTGTTAAAATAATAATCGTAGACTTCAGATATTATCAATCCGCTGAATATAAAAATACCGCCAGCGATTCCAAAATTAGTGATTTTTTCATTGAGTATAAAGTAAGCAAATAGAGCCGCAAATATCGGTTCAAATGAATAAATAATCCCTGCTTTCGTAGGGCTTACTTCTTTCTGAAATCTTGTTTGCAATCCGAAATTTACAAACGTAGCCAGCACCGACGTATACAGAATTCCGTTAATCAAATTGCCGTTAATATTTAAATAGAAAGTTTCAAAACTAACGGTGTGAAAAGAGATAGCAGCTAACCAGGCAAGGAGAGCAACTGTAATCAACTGCGAAAGAAAAAGAAGCCAGAAATCGTGGCCAGGCGAAATGATGTCCATATAAACTACATGGAGCGCAAAAAATAGAGCACAGATTAATGTTAAGTAGTCGCCCAAATTAAAATCCTGTCCAAAATTTTCCAGAAAACTTGACGGAGTAGAGCTTCCACTTGACAGAAGAATAATTCCGAAGAAAACCAGTAGTGTGCCTATCAATGCTCCTTTTGTCGGTTTCTTCTTTTCAATTAATAATTGCAAAGGAGGTATCATTACAACTAGCGAACCGGTAATAAATCCCGATTTGGTAGCGGTAGTATATTTAAGTCCGACTGTCTGAAAAGTAAATCCGAGAAAGAGAAAAATCCCAAGCACAAAACCAGAACGAAATGCTGAACTGCTAAATTTGTAACGTTTGTAGAGAAGTAGAGTAATTACCAATAAGGATGCTATGGAGAATCTCAAAGCAATGAAAAGCATTGGGTTGATATCGTTTATAGCTTCTTTTACAATGACAAATGTACCACCCCATATAATTGTCATCAACAAGAGCGCACCTTCGCCTAAAAAATGAGCCGGGGTAAATTTATTTTTCATCTGGCTTGTTATAACCGAATAATTTGAGCATTTGAGGATTGGAACGCCATTTTTCTCTCACTTTTACGTAGAGTTCGAGATAAACTTCCCTGCCGAGGAAAGCTTCGATAGCCTCTCGGGCTTTTTTGCCAAGTTTTTTTATCATCTCGCCTTTCGCACCGATTATTATCGGTTTTTGAGTCTCTTTTTCAACAACTATCACTGCTCTTATGTAATCTTTGGCATTCTCACGTTCTTTGAATTCTTCAATAACAACTTCCGTACTATAAGGAATTTCCTCCTGATACATTTCAAAAATTTTCTCTCTGATAATTTCGGAAACGAAAAATCTTTCGCTGGCATCGCTCAGCTGGTCGTCTGGAAAATACTTTGGATGTTCAGGTAAATATTCAAGGATTGAATCGATAACCGTTTGAAGATTATAATTTGCCGTAGCTGAAATCGGTATTATTTTTTCGAACATATCATTTTTTTCCAGCTGCCTTATAAGAGCTTCAACTTCATTTTGGGAAACAAGATCAATTTTATTAATAAGTAAGAGTTTTTTAATCGATTTATCTTTCAAAAGTTCATACACCCTTTCATCCGAAAGTGTACGTTGTCCCGTAGGATCAGTAGAAATATCGATCATAAACAACAACAAATCTGCATCTTTGACTGCTTCGATGATGTAGTCATACATTCTTTCCTGCAGTAAATATTCGGGATTCAGAATTCCCGGTGTATCCTGAAAGATTATCTGGTAATTTTCGGTAGACAAAATGCCAATAATTTTTTTCCGGGTTGTTTGGGGTTTATTTGTTGTAATCGACAGTTTTTCGCCTATTAATGCATTCATTAAAGTCGATTTTCCTACATTCGGTTTCCCGATAATCGAAACGAATCCTGCTTTTACGCTCATAGTACTCCTATTTTTTCTTGCAAAGATAATAAAATTTAACGACGCCCGGATGGCTTATTAACAATAACATAAGTGAGTCATTCAATAACAATTATACACTTACAAAGGGACTGTAAGCAGAAATTATAATAACTCAGTATGTAAGTATTTGGATAATCGGCAGTTGTGAATCATAGGTCTTTTAATTTTTTTCGGAAGCGTCGGTGAGTTTCATTCATAATATATAGAATAGTAAGGGCAATCAATGAAATCGAAGCACCCAGAAGATGGAATAATTTATTGCTGGCAATAAAACTCACTCCGTTGAATATGTCCAGTAATACTCCTGAGAGCATCTCGGTATTATTAATCGACAAGTAACTATAATAAAAAGAGACTGCGAGCACGCACAATATAAATATCAAAAAAAGAGATAATACTGACGGGGTAATAAAATCTTTCCGAACTTTTTTAATAGTTTTGTTCTTAGCGATTAAAATGGCAAATTTTTCAGTGAAATCACGAGGAGCTTTTTCGTAATCGACCTGACGCAAAAGTATATCAATAGCTTTAAGAGCTTTCAGTTTTTTAGCCGTCACTTCGTCTTTTTCCAGTAAATCATTCAATTCTTTTATTTTATTTGCATCGGCTGTTCCGTCGATATAATCGTTGAGTAATTCATCTATGTTCATAAAATTTCCTCCTGATAATTATGCTTTAAAAGTAAATCTCTGAGAATATTTCTGGAACGGTGAAGCAAAACTTTAGCATTAACAAGCGAAATATCCATTACAAGGCTAATTTCGTTGAGCGATAATCCGTCTATATAATAAAGAATGAGCACCAAAGCGTTCTTAACAGGCAATTTGTCGATTAGTCTCAATAAATAGTCCTTCGGATTTTCTGCTGTTGCATAGATTTCGCAGTCGTAACTGATAAGTTCTGGCATATCTTCGAGCGAAGTCATCTCCTTTTCGATCTTTCTTTTTCTGGAGGCAATAACGGTAAGTGCTGTATTATAGACAATTTTATAAAACCATGTCGAGAAACTGGCTTCTTCTCTGAACTGCTTTAAGTATTTAAATGCTTTAAGAAAAGCGTCCTGAAGCGCTTCCTCGGCGTCCATATCGTTCTTCAGCATCCGCTTGAGCAAATTAAAAGCCCTGTCTTTGTATCTATCGACAATCATTGTATAATCGGCAGTGTTACCCCTTTTTACCGATTCAATTATTTCTATGTCGCTTAGATTTTTCATCACGTATTTAGACATAAACTGTCTGCTGAGAGGTTACAATTTATTACAATAATTTTTTGTAACCTTTTAATTATTAATATATGTCAAAAGGGGTAGAAATAAAAAACTTTAAATACGGAGGATAAAATGGAAGGTACAATTGCTTTATTTATACCGATAATAACTGTTATAGTAACAGGATTGGTAATAATAATGTATTTCTATTTCCGTTCTAGGGAAAAGCAATTAATGATAGAAAAAGGACTTTCATACGAACAGATGATAGAATTAATGCGCTATCAAAAACACGGATACGGTTTATTAAAAGCCGGAATTATACTGATATTTTTCGGAATCGGATTAGGCTCAGGAATGCTTTCAGAAAATGCAACCAATACAAAGGAATGGATACCATTTATGATTTTCGTAATGACAGGGTTGGGTTTTGTGGTAGCATATATAATTGGAAGGAAATATGAAAAGGCTGATAAGGACAACGAGAATGGTAGCACAGGAAGTTAAAATAAAGTCATTTTTAATGACTGCCTGAAAGCGTATTGGAGAGTTTTTTACTCAAAGTATTATTAGATAACAATTTCCGAAATTCCATATTTCATTTATGATACGAAGAACATAACCCAATATTTTAAGAAGGTCTCTAAAATTCACTAAGTTTCGTTGTGGGCTTTGCAGTTTTATAAAATGAACATGAAATTTTATTAGTAGATAATTTCGATTTTAGTCTGGAAACTATTGGTATAACGGAAAAGAAATTATCACGAATTTAACGATAGAAAATTAAGTTTCAAATACAGCATTAATTCTGTTTTAATTTCTCTAAATATCGTTCACCTTCGCTTTGGTTGTATTTACCCTCTTGAGGAATAAAACCTTCTATCGTAAAAAAAAAAAGAGCAACTGAGTTTTAGTATTGTATTAATAATAATCTGTAACAACTTTTGAGTTTATTAAAGATTTATTTATAAGACACTTTTCATCAGTAGCTCTCTAATTGCGTTCAATTCAATTAGCTGAGCAATCTGTGTGGTTTTAATTCTCGAATATCGTTGACAGATTTACAGTTACTAAATTCGTGTCGATTATCATATAAGTTAAAAAAACCGAGATCTTTCTGGTCCATATTTTATTCGTAGTATAATATCCTTCCTTTAATTTGGTAAAAGGCCAATGTTTCATCAGTATTTATCGTTGTGATTATCTTTTTAGATTATTCTGATTCAATTAATAATCGTTGCTTTCAATTCTTATCATAGCATGTATTCTTTAGTTAAATATTTGCTTTGGTGATAATTGCTTTAATAAACTCATTTAATAAATCTCCTCTATTCGGTTCTTACAATTTATAGTTAATATACCCCTATCTATAGTTCATTATTTTATCCCTCAGAATAAATTGCCATAGCTCCATCACAGTCTTTTAACTTTAATTTTGTTAATATTTCTTAGGTTTTTGATTTTTCATTTTTGTTTCGTAGAATTTCACTGCTTGTGATTATTTTGAATTTTCTCTTTTTTTTAACTCAGGAATCCCATTTTCATTAGTGCATCAAATACAGTAATATGCATTTTCTCACCTACCAGAAGCAATGCTCGCATTAACATAATTGGCCTTCATGCCCAGTCTAAGTTTTCTTAAGTGTAATGGATAGTCTGCATTCTTTTGTTTCTTAAAATGGTTATTCTTCAGCTTGTCCTCAGATATTTCGAATTTTTTCTCAGTTATTAATTCTTCTTAATCTTTCATTTTGCATCTTTTCATTATATATATCTCCGATGTAATATAACATAGATTCATTTTTTTTGGATAGAATGCAGAGCGAGATGATAATTACGTTTGCAATATTGTATTAATTATTGCACACTCATTGCTCTATTGCATATTAATAATTATAATTGCAATAACATTTAAAGGTAGTAGAATGTCAGATGTCCAACAAATAATTGACAGGAATAAAGAGACATTAATTATCCCCGACGGAATAATTGTAATTGGTAGGGACAAAAATATTATTGTTTTTAATGAGGCAGCATCACGTATAACCGGATTTTCTGAAGAAAAAGTAATTGGAAAAAACTTTGAATTTTTATTCAAAAAAAATACTGATGAAAAAAAATTTATAATCAATGCACTTGAAGAAGATTTATCAATCAATAATCTTTCAATTAATATAACCGACATAAAGGGAAATATTAAAAATGTCTTGGCATCTATCTCTCCTATTAAAGTTGATGGAATTGTTTTAAGTGTCGTTTTTGTTTTCAGAGATACAAAAGAAATGCTATCCTTAGCAGAAGAAATAAATAAAAAAACCTTTGAATTAATTGATCAAAAGAATAAACTGGACGCGATTTTTAACAGCAGTATTGAAGGTACATTTACAATTGATAATGATTGGACTATAACCTCATTCAATAGATCTGCTGAAAAAATAACCGGGTATAAAAAATCAGAAGCATTAGGTAAAAAATGTTGGGATATTTTTAATTCATCAATCTGCCGCAATGGATGCCACATGGAACAGACAGTCAAAAAAGGTAGAGCAATGGTTGGGAATGAATTAGAAATTGTTCATAAAAATGGAAGAAAAATTCCAATAAGAGTTAATTCCAATATCTTAATAAATAGCAGAAATGAAAAAATCGGTGCTATTGAAACTTTTATTGACATTTCAGAACTTAAAAATTTATCCGCACACTTAAATGACTTTTTTAAATTCGAAAACATTGTCGGAAGAAATAAAGAGATTAAACAAATTATTTCTGTACTTGAAAGTGTCTCTCAGACAGATTCTACTGTTTTAATTACGGGTGAAAGTGGTACTGGAAAAGAATTAGCTGCACGTGCCATACATATTAATAGCTTAAGAAGAACAGGACCCTTTATTGCTGTCAATTGCAGCGCATTTGTTGAATCACTTATTGAAAGTGAATTATTTGGACACGAGAAAGGTGCCTTCACCGGTGCAATTAAAACAAAAATAGGAAAATTTGAACTTGCGCAAGGCGGTACTCTATTCCTTGATGAAATTGGCGATCTATCAATTCCAGTTCAAACAAAACTTTTAAGAGTTTTAGAAACACGAGAATTTGAAAGAGTGGGCGGTAATAAATTAATTAAGATGGATGCAAGAATAATTGCAGCAACAAATAAAAATCTTTTGGAAGAAATCAATGCCGGAAGATTTCGTGAAGATTTATTTTACCGTATAAATGTTATTAACATTCATCTTCCTCCTTTACGTGAAAGGATGGATGATTTGCCTCTATTAATAAATCACTTTATTGAATCTTTTAATAAAAAGTTCAAAAAAAACATAAAGCAATTTTCATCATCTGCATTTGATATTTTGATGGAATACAATTGGCCTGGCAATATAAGAGAGTTGGAAAATGTTATAGAGCACTGCTTCATCCTTTGCAGTGGTGATATAATTCAAGTCGAGCAATTGCCTAAAAGATTGAGAGAACAAAGATCTAAAAAGTCAAATACTTATTTACAAAACTACCAGAAAGGATTTAAAGATGCCGAAAGGGAATTGATTATTTCCACTCTGGAGAAGAATAACTATAATAAAACTAATACCGCCAAAGATTTGAACATTAACCCCTCAACACTCTGGCGAAAAATGAAGAAGCTGGGGATCAAAGGATAATAACTTTTAATTCAGTTATTTGACATAACTTCTAATTACTGAGGAGCTTGTTATTCAACTAAAATTATCTCATAGTTAGTTCAATAAGATTTAATACTATAACAGACAATTTTGGATTTCAATCCTATGCAAGTTGAGTTGAAATACACTTGATAATTTTTATAAACTAATTTCATTCTAATTAATAGACTTAGAGCGTTCTTTCACATAATAATACTTCATGAGCCAATGAATAAAATACCTCCTAATATAAATGCATGTTTATAATTATCCGGTTATGAAAATCCAACTAACTTTTTCTTTAGAAATACAATCAAAATAAAAAGACGTGGTGTAAATTCATCTAAAAAATAAATGATATTTCAACTACTAAAAAAGCGGCTACCCTTAATTATATCCCGGCAACTAAATATTTTTTCTTACAAGATTATTTAAGAAGCAGCGAGGGTAAATAATTTGGGAAATCAGTGGAACTCCAATCATAATAGCTGTCAAAGTTCCAATATCCATTTGACTTCCACCTGCAAACAAAATCAGACTGGGCAGCACAGAGTTCTTATCAGTAAAGGTCTTAGCTAACGAAAGCCAGAATGCGTGCCCGATAAATACAAATATTATCCAACTTCATTCATTGTGATTATGACGTCCTCTCCCTTGATGCTCGCCATCGTGATGGTGTCTGCCGTGTTCTTCTCTATCTTTACCGTGTCCAATACTTCTTTTTGCAGTCGGTTCAGTCAATTGTTGTAATTCACCTTTGAGGAATTTTTCAATCGCATCCTGAACGGACATTTTTCTTGCAAGATATACTTTGCTTTTGGGAGTATTTATAATTTCAAATGCATGCGGTCCAATATTCCCAACGATAAATGCTTCTACACCTTTATCTAAAAACTCCTGAAGGTTTTCGTGTTTGTGCCCCTCATCAACATTTTCGAAAGCTTCGGAAGTTTTTGTATCAGTGTTGTAAAGTATAAAATAATTAGCGTGCCCAAACCTTTTTGCAATTTGGCTATCCAGGTTATTTCCGTCAGCACCAAGTAATATTAACATATTAAAACCCATATTTTAATTTTAGTATAACCATGAGATGCAAAGAATAGATTTTAGATGCTGTAAAGTTTCTCTTTAACCAACATTTGATTTTGCATTAAATACAGTTTTTCATAAAGACCTTTTTTGTCTAATAATTCCTTGTGAGAACCCTTCTCCACAATTTTTCCTTCTGAGAATACCAGGATTTGATCAAACATTTCCATTTGAACAAGTCGATGAGTAATTAAAATAATTCCATATCTGCTCCGAAGTTGTTTCATTGTTTCAAGAATTTTTCTTTCAGTAATATTATCAACTTGCGAAGTGATCTCATCAAGAACTAATATTTTAGAATTACGTAGCAGTGCCCTTGCTAAAATCAGTCTTTTGCTTTCTCCACCACTTAACTTTTTGCCAAGTTCACCAATATTTGTGTTGAGCGTATCAGGGAGACTTTCAACGAAATCTAAAAGTTGAGCCTGCTTTAAGACGCTGTATAACTCTTCATCTGTTGCATTATCTTTTGATATCAAAAGATTTTCTTTAATTGTACCAGTAAAGAGATGTACTTTTTGTGGAACGACAGCAATTATCTCTCTGACTTTTTCTGCAGAAATATTCTGATAAGATACATTACCAAGGTAAATCTCACCGCTATCGTATTCCCAGAGTTTTGTTAATAAATTTACAATTGTTGATTTACCGGCTCCACTTGAACCTACAATTGCAATCATTTGATTTTGCTTTAATTCAAAAGTAACATTTTTGATAACATCTTTTTTTCCATCATAAGAAAATGAGATGTTATCAACTGTTAAATCATAATTCTTAAAATCATCAACATAATTGAAAGCAATTTGCCCTTCAGTTATTTTTTGCTCTGTAATCTCAAACAACCTTTTTGCCGATTCAACGCTTTTATTTAAAAACTGGAAGGCAAGTGGAATTTGAAATACAATTTCAAAAGAAGCCATAATGCCAATTGTGATTACAGATAAATATACGCCATTTAAATTTCCTGCTGTTACATCAGGAATTGATGCATAAAGTAAGGCGAGAACCGTTAAGTTCATTGACAATCCTGTTAAACTTTCGTGGAGGCCTTGTATCAAATTCATTTTATATTCTGTGCTCAATAATTTATTCTGAATTTCGTTGAATTCTTTCTTCCAGCTTTCCTGCTTATCGTAAACAAGAAGTTCTGGTAAGCCCTGCAAGCTATCAACCGAAATATCCTTTAGCTGAGATTTTAGTGAAACAATTTTTTCTCCTAAGTTTTTACTCAATAAATAGGTTAATAAAGGTATTCCAATTGCACTGCCAATAAACATCGATAAAAAAATAATCGAATATCTTATTTGAAAAATGCTGAGTAAGGTGAACATTAAGATTGCAGTAGCAACAAAAATAAATGGGGGTGAAATTACCCTGACAAAAATGTGTTCAAGATTTTCAATATCTTCAATTGAACGTGAAAGCAAGTTACCTGTTGTAAAATCGAATTTCTTTGATGGAACAATCGGCTCTAATGATTTGAAAAACCATACTCGTAATTTTGCAAGAAGTTTGAAGGTAACTTCGTGTGAGATGTATCTTTCGAGGTAACGAAAAACTCCGCGTGAAATACCAAAAAATCTTACTCCAACTATTGCGACTTGTAATTGATAGATTGGCGTTTGAATTGCGGCACTTGCAATTATAAATGAAGAAGTCATCATTAACCCAATTCCACTTCCGACCGTAAAAAATCCCATCAACGCTGCGAGAATCATCCAGTATTTATATTGATTAGATAAGGATAATATTTTCAGTAATGTTTTGATCATATCTTAGTATTATGAGAATTAAAAAGATTTTTATAGTAAGAATGATTATCTAATAACTCATTATGTGTACCGATTCCTACAATTTTCCCATTTTCCAACAAAACAATTTTGTCTGCCTTTAAAATTGTATTCAACCTGTGAGCAATAATTATTACAGTTCTACCTTCAAACAATTTGTACATATCATTCATAATTTCCTCTTCAACAATTGGATCAAGATTCGCGGTCGGTTCATCGATTAAAACAAGTGGTGAATTTCTTAGATATGCTCTTGCAAGTGCGATTCGTTGAGCTTCTCCACCACTTAATTTTGAAGCATCTTCTCCAATTCTTGAATTATAACCGTCTGGTAATGAAGAAATTAATTCATCGATCCTTGCTTTCTTAGCCGAAGCAATTACCTCTTCGTAAGTCGCATTTTGCTTCGATAGACTTATGTTTTCATAAATTGATTTATTAAACAGATGAGGACTTTGTGGCAGAAAGGTTAAATTTTTCCTCCATTCTTTTGGATCAATTTCAGAAAGATCGAAGTTTCCAATTTTAATGCTTCCTTTTGTTGGTGAAATAAATTTTAAAAGAAGATTAATTATTGTTGATTTACCAGCTCCGGAATATCCGACTAATGCTGTTACTTTAGTTGGTTCTATTGCAAACGAAATATTATCAATGGCGTTTACGCTTCTGTCGGAGTAATTAAATGATACGCTTTGAAATACGATTGGCAATTTACTATCATAATAAAACTGATTCCGAAGCGGATATGATTTCTGCTGTCTTTCTTGTGATTTTATAATTTCATATATCCTCTCAAAGGCTGAAACACCTTCCATTCCAGCGTGATAGCTAACACCAAGTTGTCTAAGCGGCATATAAAACTCAGGTGCAATAATCAAAATGAAAAGAGCATCTGCAAAATTGAAGTTGCCGTTTAACAGTCGCAAACCTATTGCAACGGCAATTACTGCCACACTAATGGTTGCAGTCATTTCAAGTACAAGCGCAGATAAAAATGCAATGCGTAAAACTTTCAGCGTTTTGATTCTGAATATATTGGATATCTCTTCAATTCGTTTCAGGATGTCGTTTGTTTTGTTGAAAAGTTTTAATGTTGGCAATCCTTGCAGTACATCAAAAAAATATGCACTCATACGGCTTAATGTTTGCCATTGTTTTTTATTCATCTTTTCTGCGATAGAACCGATTAAATACATAAACAAAGGAATTATTGGGGCGGTTAGTAAAAAAATTACTCCTGTCAAAATATCAAGAGGAAATACAAGAATTAAGATTAAGAGCGGAATAAAAACCGATAGAAATATTTGTGGTAAAAATTTAGAAAAGTACTCTTCTAATTTATCAACTCCCTGGATTAGTGTGTTAGTTATTTCACCGGTTCTCTCGGATTTTAATTCAAGTGGTCCAATTTCTTCGATGGCTGATATTATTTTTTCCCGAAATAATTTTTTTATAAAAGCTATAACTTTTGACGAAAATAAATTTTGCAGCCAGAGGAAAATTGATTTAAGAAGCGAAACAATTAAAAAAATGATTAGAAATATTCTTACATCATAGAGAGTTTTATGTATAAGGAAAACATTATTGATTGTTCTGCTTAAAAGAAAGGCTTGACCAATGGTTGATATTGATACGAATAATCCTAAAATAATTATTGCAAGAAAATTAATTCGGATTCCTTTAATGAAGGAATAAAGAGTTTTATTAAAATGCATCAAATATTTATTGAAAAGTTAATATTGTACAAAATTACACATTTATTATACAATCCAAAGATTAGAGAGAAATATTTTTGATTTCTTGCTTGACAGAATTATGAGTAAAGTTAATATAGCCTCCATTAATTGCTGCTAATAAATCACCTATTAAACATTTCACTGTAGTATCGTAGTTTTCCTTTAACCTTGTAATTGTGCAATCATACTCAACAAAGAGTGTTCTGAAGAAATTCTCAGCTATTGTAGCTCCAGCACAATAAACGTTACAATCAAAAATTTCATTGCATAACTTCTCTTCTTAAAAAACGACAAGTCGTTTTCCTTTAGCTTTAAGCAGTGAATTTTACTTTTCAAAGAAATTCAAAGTTTGTCAAATTTTTTCAAGTTCATAAACACTTTTCTGATTTATCTCAGGCATTTCTATAAAATCGTCTCTTATAGAGCTCAATGAAACATCATTTTCATTTAGAATAAGATATATAAAGTATTCGGTTGCAAAGTCTCCGCTTTCGACAAAAAGTACTTCCAAATAATTTATTTCAACACAATTTCAACCAAAAAACTCTGTTTTTTACTGTATGAGGTATTTTATCATCTGGTTAGTTTTGTTTACCAAAAATTCCAAAAATATGATAACTCAAACAGTTAGTTTATTTTCAGTAAATGACAGAGATCTTAGAATTTTTTGTTTCATAACGTCTCTTTTAAAAAATAAAAGATTGTCATCCTTCGAAAAAAAGGATGACAATCGAAGTTACTTTTTTAATATTCAAGTTTTTGCTTAGTTGAAACTCTTTTTCTAAATATCCAATAACTCCATGCCTGGTATACTAATACAATCGGTACGAAAATTACTGCAACTATCGTCATTACTTTTAATGTATATGGGCTCGAAGAAGCATTGTAAATTGTCAAACTCCAATCTGGATTTGTGCTTGAAACCATTACACGAGGGAATAATCCCATAAATACAGTAATAGTTGAGAAAACTATTGTTATTCCAGTCATTACAAATGCCCATCCTTCTCTTCTTAAGTTAAGAAAATAACGAACAGATAGAATAGCCAGACCAGCAAGTATTGGTATAACTCCAGGATTTACTCCAAGTTTACTGAACATATCGGTATCATAATAACCAAAGATTACATAGCTAAAAAGAAGAATAACAGAAGGCAGCCAAAGTTTTTTTGCAATTTTTCGAGCACCTTCGAGAAGTTCATCCGTCAATTTTAATGAAAGGAAGACTGAACCGTGCAATGTGAATATAGTTAGTGAAGTTAATCCACCCAATAAAGAATAAGGATTCAATAATGTAAAGAAGTTCCCTGTAAAATTCATATTCTGATCAATTGGAACACCACGAATTATATTTGAGATAGCCACTCCCCAAAGTAATGCAGGTACGAAACTTCCGATAAAGATTACCCAATCCCACCTATTACGCCAAACGGGGTCATCTTTTTTACTTCTATATTCAAAAGCAACACCACGTGCAATTAAAGCAAGTAGCATAATAACCAATGCAAGATAAAAACCACTAAATAACGTAGCGTACCAGTTTGGAAATGCAGCAAACATAGCTCCACCAGCTGTTATCATCCATACTTCATTGCCATCCCAAAAAGTTCCAATTGAATTGATAATTGCTCGTCTTTGGCGGTCATCTTTGCCAAGAAATGGTAAGAGAATTCCAACGCCGTAGTCGAATCCCTCTAAAAAGAAAAATCCAATAAATAAAACGGCTATAAGTATAAACCAGATAGTGTTAAGATCCATTTTATCCTCCTATGCCTTACTTAAAACTGAATTATCAATTTCTGCTTCTTCTTTTTCTATTTCATTAATATCCCTTGAAGCATATTTTCTAAATAATGAAATCATAATTATCATTAACACAGCATATAAAACTGTATACGCTATTAAAGAAAACAAAACTTCACCAGCGGAGACAGTGTTAGAGACTGAGTCAGCAGTTTGGAACAATCCAAAAACTGTCCACGGTTGTCTGGCAATCTCAGTAAATAGCCATCCTGTTGTATTCGCAATTACAGGCAAAAGGAAAGACCAGAAAGTAATTTTATAACCCAAAGAACTAAAATCTAATCTATCTTTATAAGCTTTAATTACCGATAATATTGCGATCAACAACATTAAAAAACCCGCGCCAACCATTATTCTAAAAGTCCAGTAGGAAACCGCTACTGGTGGAACATAATCGCCCGGACCGTATTTTTGTTCTGCTTCTTTCTGCAGATTTTTAATTCCTTTAACTTCTCCTTCAAATTTGTTATATGCGAGAAAACTTAGAGCACCAGGAATTTTAATTGCAAAAACATCTCTCCGATTCTTCTCGTCGCCAAAAGTAAATAAAGACATAGCTGCTGGATTCTCACTTTCCCAAAGAGCTTCAGCTGCTGCCATTTTCATAGGTTGTATTTTAACCATATACTGAGCTTGAGTATGCCCAACTAAAATTACGAGCAAGGTACCAATTAAAGCATAGACAGCACCAAATTTAAAAGACTTCTTAAATACTTCGTGTTTACCTTTTCTAACCAATTGATAAGCACTTATCGAGAGAATTAAAAATCCTGCAGTTGCAACAGCACCAAAAAATACGTGTGGAAATTGAACCCAAAGATGTCCATTAGTAATGATTGCAAAGAAATCGGTCATTTCTGCGCGACCATTTCTTATTGCATAGCCAACGGGCTGTTGCATAAATGAATTTGCTGCGAGTATCCAGATTGCAGAAAGATTTGACCCAATTGCAACAAGCCAGATTGATGCGAGATGAGCTTTCTTCGAAATTCGATCCCATCCAAAAATCCAGATACCAATAAATGTTGACTCCATAAAAAAGGCAAGCAAGGCTTCAATAGCTAACGGAGCTCCAAAAATATCCCCCATAAATCTTGAGTATTGCGACCAGTTCATTCCAAATTGAAATTCCTGAACAATGCCCGTTACAACACCAATTGCAAAATTGATTAAGAACAGTTTACCCCAGAACTTTGTCATTTTCTTGTATACTTCATTTCCTGTTCTGTAATATGCTGTTTGCATAATTGCTACCGCAATTGAAAGCCCTAAGGTAATTGGCACAAAGAAATAATGATAGACAGTTGTTATTGCAAACTGCCACCTTGATAATGTTAATACATCCATTTTTACCTCATTTTTAATGAGACATAGTTAGCTAAATGTTCTGTTCTTTAAGAATATAGTCTGATATTCTTTGGCTTTTTAATTTTTCTATCAATAGTTTTTCTTCATTTACCCAGAACGAATGGAACTTACAACCAAACATTAACTCACAAACAAAATTTTCATTCAAACAATCATTAAACTTTACCTTGAAACCTATAGTATTTAATACATCATACATTGAAAGCTTTTTGGGATTGGCTTTAAGAAATATTCCACCATATTTGCCTTGAATAGAACCTGTAATGTTAGCTTTATTTAATTTATGAATAATCCGAGCTGCAAATTTTGGGGAGATAAACAATCTTTTTGATAGTTCTTTAACAGAAAGGTATTCGTTTTTTGGTAGCCCGGCTAAATAAGCAATCATCCTCAGCGCATAATCCTGTTCACGAGATATGAAGCTGTTTCTTTTCATTTCTAAATATTACCTATATGGTAATGTTTAAAATAATTTTTTCCTTTAGAATTTCCAAAACATATTTTTATTCTTTTTTGCCAGCTATAATAAAAGTTGATTTGTATTACTGCACCTGAATTAATCATTTAGAATAAATAGATCGATAATCTCTACTTTGATAACGTTAATTTTAGTTGAATTTCAGCAATCCATTTTTTCAAAGAGCGATAATATATTAATGGCTTACACAATTTTTGGGAATAACAAATGATTTTCACATAAAGCTTATCTCAGTCATTCTACCGAAGTCATAGCTGTTACCCGCATTTCTGGAGCAATTTTATACTGTATTTACGTGTTTAAGTTTGACCATCATTCATAAATCAGCTCATTATTCTGTTAAAAAACTCTTATAAGAAATCGGGTTAATTAAGTGGAAATATTTTGATTCTACGACTACTTAAGAAGCGTTATAATTTACTCTCGACGGGATTTTGAGTTTTTTTATCCTAAATTTGAGTCGGCATATAAATATTTGCCATTTTAATATTCTTATGATGGAATAAACTTACTGCTGTACAATCTTTTCAATTAAATTTACAGGCAACAAACAGTAGAATCTGAAATTTGTTTATTTGGGCAGGAATGTTTTTTAGTTGCTCAACAATTTTTTATTCGTTAAAAGAGCAAATACTTTAAGTGTTCGCAAAAAATAAAATAACTAAATTCACAATTAATATTGCAAACATATCATGAATTCCAGCATTCCAACACAGAGTCTCGACCTTATTTATAATATTACTAACTTGTTAATTTTGACAACAAACTAATTTAGAATTTTCAACAAATCTCTTTCGAGTGTTTTATCAGGCACTTCAATAATTCTTCCTTTTTCTTTGCCGCTTTTGTATACAATAAAAGTGGGCACTAGTAAAATTTTTTTATCGCCGATGTTGAAATTCCCTGCGGTTTTATTTCTATCAACTGCGATCATTCTGATATTTTCTTCAGGGAAGCTGCATAGATCGAGAATTTTTAAGAATCTCGGTACTTCCCTGCGGCTATCGCTGCACCATGTGCCAAAGATAATCTCTATTTCGTAATCTCTTAGCTTATTTTTAAGTGTATCAATTACAAGTTTATCGGGCAAGTAATTTTCATATTCATCGCTAAACCATACCGAATAAACTGTGTCGTTAAATTCTTCTCTTTTAATTTCTCCTATCAATATTTTCTTGCCGGATTTTTCGTCGAAAGTAAAGTTACATTTTTCCTGTGAATAGAAAACATTCGCAAGGAGCAAAAGAAATAGAAGAACTTTCATTTTGATCCCATATTAATGTTTCTGATATCGAGTCCCCAGAAAAGTTTATCCCTGAGAATCTCAAAATAGTTAGATTTATTCGAATGGACGAGATTAAAGCTATTTTTGCCTTTAGTAATTTCAATAGTTACGGGTGTATTGCGTGAAATAGTACGCTGACCGTCACTGTTAATGTTTACTTTTCCATAGAGAGAACGTGCTACTATTGTAATCTTCTGCTCGCCCGATATTACGAGAGGTCGCATTGTAAGTATATGAGGCGCAATAGGACTCAATGTAATTGCTTTGGCTTTTGGATTTACAATCGGCCCACCGGCAGCAAGAGAATAGCCAGTACTGCCGGTTGGAGTTGCAACTATAAGACCATCGGCAGAAAAGGTAGAAACATAATCGTCATCAATTTTAATTGTAAGTTCAATCAATTTTGACCATGAGCCTTTATCGATTACAATGTCGTTAATTGCGTATAATTCTTCATCTAACCCTTGGATTTTGCCTCTCAAAGTCATTCTTTTTTCGACGAGGTAACTTCCTCTTTTCAAATCGTTTAATAGTTCTTTAAATGAATTGACGTCAAACTCAGCAAGGAATCCCATCTTACCAAGGTTTACACCAATTATTGGTGTTTCAGTATTCCTAATTGAATAAGCGGTCGATAAAATTGTGCCGTCGCCTCCAATCGATACAATCATATCAGAAAATTTAATTAATTCATCGAGAGGCAGAAAATTCGAATTCTTTATAGAATCTGTGAACTCATCGTTCATGCCCAGCATTATATTCGACAATGCATATTCTACGCCTGCATCACGGATTTGAGCAACTAACGAATCAATAGTTTTAATAATGTCCTCTTTTGATATGTTCGGGATAAGACCTAATCTCATTTTCGATTCATTTCCCATAATTTTACATATTTTGTAAATACATAGAGCGACGAAAAAACAGATAGAATCAAACCATTAAGACCATCCAGAAATCCAAGACGAAATATATACATTTTGAAAAATAGAAATGGTGGACGCAGTAAAAGATCCGTAATTCCAGCTCTTTTGCCTTTTTTGTATAACTCTTCAGCTGCCAGCGAAGTATAATTATTAAATTTATCGAAATAATGCCTGACATTCGGGTCGGTGTAGTGATTCAAATCGTTTTTAAGATAACCTTTTTGTCCTTCGATTTGCAAACCTTCATGAACATTTTTTGTATCGAAACGCGTCTTGTTTTTATCAAAAAGGCGTACAACATAGCCGGGATACCAGCCGCAATGTTTAATCCACTTTCCTAAAAAGAAAGCTCTTCTTTTAATGTAATACGCATCGTATTGAGGATTACTTGTCTTGAAATTTTTTAATTCTTCTTTTAGTTCAGGAGTCAACTCTTCATCGGCATCGATCCAGAGAACCCAATCAAATTTTGCTCTGGACAGCGCGTAATTTTTAGTTGGTCCGTAACCCAGCCATTCGACAATTTCATAATTAATATTGGGGAAAGACTTCACAATTTCCTCTGTTCTGTCCGTTGTTTTTGAATCGATTAGAACAACTATGTCGTCAATAACACCGGTCAAACTATTCAAACATCTGCCAATATTATATTCTTCGTTGTAGGCAATTATAATGGCTGATAAATTAATCATAATCAGGCAATATCTCTGAACTGAAGTTCATATAATTTTTTATAAATACCATTTTCGTTCTTGATCAAATCTTCATGTTTGCCGTCCTGAACAATTTTACCATGTTCGAGTACGAGAATTCTATCGGCATTTCGAATTGTGCTGAGACGATGCGCAATAACAAATACGGTACGGCTTTGAAGTAATCTTTCAATAGCCTCCTGTACAAGAACTTCCGATTCATTGTCGAGAGATGAAGTGGCTTCGTCGAGAATCATGATAGGAGGATTTTTGAGGATTGCCCTGGCAATTGATATCCTCTGACGTTGACCGCCAGAAAGTTTTGTCCCTTTTTCCCCTATAATCGTATCGTATTGATGAGGCAATTCCATTATAAAATTATGTGCATTGGCTGCTTTAGCGGCTTCAATTATTTTTTGATCGCTGCAGTCTGTTAATCCATACGCAATATTGTTTCTCACCGTATCGTTGAAGAGTACCGTTTCCTGTGTAACTATCCCCATCAGTTTTCTCAGGTCTTCAATTCTGAAAGAACGGATATCAACACCGTCGAGTAATATTGCTCCTTCGACAGGGTCGAAAAATCTGGGAATCAAATCGACAAGTGTAGTTTTGCCAGCTCCACTGCTTCCGACAATTGCTATAATTTTTCCTTTATCAGCTGTAAAACTAATATCATCGAGCACAAGCGATTTTGAGTCTTCATAATGAAAGGATACATTTCGAAATTCAAGTTTATCATTGAATCCATTGAGCGGGACAGGTTTATCCGGGTCTTTTATTGACGGCTCGGTATCAATTATCTCGAAAATCCTATCTGCAGCTGCACTCGACTCCTGAATTCTATTGTTAACACTGCTCAGTTCTTTGACCGGTGGCATTAGCTGAAAAATGGCAAATAGAAATCCAATAAATTGACTTGCAGTAATTGATTTATCGACGAGTACCAGTTGAGCACCGAAATAAATAATTACCACGCCAACAATAACGCTTAGAAATTCTGTAGTGGGACTCGAAATATTTCTTATACGTGTAATTTTTAAAGAGAGCTTGAAAAAACTTTCGGTTTCGTCTTCAAATTTTTTGTTTTCATATTCTTCCATACCAAAAGCTTTTACAATTTTGATTCCAGTAATGGTTTCGTGAAGACGATTAGTAAGATCTGCAATTTTCTGCTGTAGCAAGCCGCTCTGTTTTCTAATAATTAATCCGATATAACTAATTACAATCAGTGAAAAAGGCAGAACAACAAGAGAAAAAAGAGTTAGTTTCCAGCTGATAGCAATAGCAATACCCAGGAAAACTATTATCTTTAACGGTTCTCTGATAAGGTTCAGAAATACGGCGGAGATACTTGAATTGACAGCGTTGACGTCGTTCATGATTCTTGAAATCAAGTTTCCCGTCTTTTCGTTCTTGAAATAACTCATTGGCAATTTATGCAGATGGCGATAAGCCTGATTGCGTAAGTCTTTAATTACACCTTGCTCGACGAATGCCAGAAAATAAGCCTGGAGATAGCCGAATAAATTTTTTCCAAGGAAAGCTATAATTATAAGCAGACAAATTTTAATCAATACTTCCGAGATGGAGCCCGTAAAAATAAACATCTGAATTTCATTCAGAAGTCGATTAAGTTGCTGCACAAGTGAGATATCGCCAACGGAATCAACTCCGCTATTTTTTAAAGCAGACGACGATGAAGCATTGCTTACGCCTTTTTGTTGAAAAAGAGTATCGAGCAACGGTATCGACAAATAAATCGAAGCGCCGTCCAGTAGAGCCGAAAAAATCGTAAATATTATCGAAGCCGTAAGATGTTTCCAGTACGGTTTGAGATATCCTACTATTCTAAAGTATGTTTTCATAACATAAACTTAAGCCCGCATCCACCAGGAATAGTAATGCGGTCATATATTTCATCATTTACATAATCGTATATCCCGACACCAGATATACCGTTATTTTCTTCATCAAAAAATAATAAGTTTCCACGAACTAATAAATTCATGAAAGAAGGTCCATGAAAAGTTTGTTGTATACGCATCGCATAGTTATCGATAACAATCAACTCCGACTTTTTATTGTTTTCAGCTGGTTTAAATATCAGGAAGAGATACCGATCATCTGGGGTCCATACATTTCGGAACAATTTCCCTTTATATTCTTTAATGAGAATTTCTTTATTCTCATCGATGCTCTTCAGATAAATAAAACTCGTACTATCCTCATAAACGCATCTCAAGTGGAATCTAACTTTTGGGGAAATCGAAACAGTCCTTAAAGACGAAGGCGTTGGAAATCCGTCCTTCGTTAAGTTAAATCTTCTTTCTGATAATTTCACTGAATTACCTGTTTTGTCAAAAGAATAGATAGTCTGAATGAGTATTTGAGCATTCAAAGTATCTGGTTTTGTAAAATTAACTTTGAATGTGTCTTTATTTTCCCAGTATGAATAAATTTGCATTCCCCTGCCGAAATAAAAAAGTTCATTTAGATCATCACTCTGATTCTTATAGTGATATAACCTGGCATCTCTTACGTAAGGGAACTCCCCTTTGCTACCCCAGCTCAATGCGGTAAGAATAAACGCATAATTCCAGTCTTCAGAATAACTGAGAGAAAGAACCTTTCTGCCCCAACGACTCCAGTAAGGAGTCGATTTCTTTTTTACCAAATCGTATTTGTATAGTGATTGCCTACCCTGATAGTACCCGATAAATAATATTGTACGGTAACTATCTTTTACGAACCTATTTTTATAATAAATTCTGTAGTTATAGTTCCTTAACTTTCTGAACAAGTTAAATCCAGCTTCTCCGGCTTCGAATATTGTTGGATAATTGCCTACCAATAAAAGATAACTGCCTGATAGTTTTTTTTTCACCACATAATCTGCCAATACAGAATCACCGAGTTTTTCAGCATATCGAATTAACTTAAGAGAATCCGGGGATTCTTTCAGCGCAATGGAATAACCATCTTTAACTTTGATTTCATTTTCAGTACTGCAACTTATTGCCAGAGCAATAATTGAAAATATCAAGAGTGATATTTTGATTAGCTTTCCATACATAAATTATCCGCGTGGATGGTGGTCCCTGTGCATTTGTTTTACAAATTCCCTATCGACATGCGTATAAATCTGGGTTGTGGAAATATCGGCATGACCGAGCATCTCCTGCACAGCTCTTAAATCGGCACCTCCTTCAATTAGATGCGTGGCAAATGTATGTCTGAACGTATGAGGATGAATTTCCTTATTTATTCCTGCTTGTTTTGAATATCGTTCAAAAATTTTCCATATCCACATTCTCGATAATTTTGTTCCGCGTCTGCTCAGGAAAACAAAATTTTCTGATCTAATTTGATTCTTTAAAAAAGGTCTGCCCATTTTAAGATATTCGTTAATCCAGTAAACTGCGCTTTTGCCTACAGGTACAAATCTTTCTTTTGAACCCTTGCCAAGAACTCTAATCACTTCATCATCAAAAAGGAGGTCGGTCATCCTCAAATTTATCAATTCCGATACTCGTAAACCTGAAGAATAGAACAATTCGAGAATGGCTCGGTCACGTAAACCTGCAGGCGTTGAAACATCAACACTTTGTAATATTAGATCAATTTCTTCGACGGAAAGAACTGAAGGAAGTTTTCTTGATATATGAATCCCTGTAAGTTTTTCTGTAGGGTTTGACGAAACATAATTCATATTTTCAAGAAAACTCCAGAAACCTCTTAATGCGGACATATATCTTGCCGAAGTAGAAGAATCGATCCCGAGTTGTCTCATTTCTTCAAGATATTTTGAAATAACTTCAGAAGTAACATCGTTGAGGTCGGAAACATTTTCTCTGTATAAAAAATCGAAAAATTTTTTCAAATCGGATTGATAACTACTGACGGTATTTTCTGAAAGGTTTTTTTCGTACAGAAGAAGAGTCAGATATTCTTTAAGAAAAGACTCCATCTTCTAACCTTCTTTCTTGTTGTTTTCCATTTCGTCCTGATTCGGGTATCGGATTCTTTTATGATGTTGACCCAAAAGAATGTTTTTAAATGACTCTTTTATTTTTTTTATGTCGCTGAAAGTTAAAGAAGAATTATCTAACTGACCATCGTTAATGCGATCTTCTATAATATTATCGATAACATTTTCTATTTTAATCGGAGTAGGTTCAGTAATGGCGCGAATTGTCGATTCGCACGCATCAGCAATCATAACTAATGCAGTTTCTTTCGTGTTTGGTTTTGGACCTTTATATCGAAATTCATCGATGTTTACATTTGCTTCGCCGTATAAATCTTTAGCTTTTTCAAAAAAGTATTTAAGTACAATTGTTCCGTGATGCATTGGTATGAAATCGATTATTTCCTGAGGCAACTTATATTCTTTTGCCAGCTCAATTCCTTTTGTAACGTGCTCAACAATAATTTTTACACTTTCTTCTGGTTTCAACTTATCGTGAATATTTTCAGAACCAGATTGATTTTCAACAAATGCCGTCGGTTCTATTAGTTTACCGATATCGTGATAATAAGCGCCCACTCGTGCAAGTATTGGATTGGCAGAAATTTCCACCGCTGCGGATTCAACCATAGTTCCAATTATCATCGAATGATTGAAGGTACCAGGAGTTTTTCTGGCAAGTTCCTTGAGTAATGGATGATTAAAATCTGTAAGTTCCAGCAGTGTGAGGTCAGTTGTAATTGAAAATATTTTTTCGATGAAAATTATTAGTCCGTATGTTAACACTGGACTTATCAATGCATTAGAAGCGGCATAAATCAAACTGGAGCCTATTGTACTTAGAGTATCGATCCTTTCGAGACCGAATGCAACTATGCTGAGAAAGTAGCCGAATAGAATAAAAATGAACGATCGAAAAATTTGGTTTCGATTTTTGATATCCCTGACTGTATAAGCTGCGATGGCTCCTGCTACTATATTTATCACAGCAAAAATATAATCGTTACCTCTCAAGCCAGCCACAATCAATGAAGTCACAACTGTCCCATAAAATCCCACACGAGAATCGAAAATTATCGTTAACAACATCGATGCAACTGCCACCGGCACAAGCAATTCAGCCTCTACGGGTAAATCAAGCTGATAAATCAGATACGCAAAAAAGCTTATGAAAAGAAATATAATCGAGATTAGAAGTATTCTGACGTTATCATTATAAATTTTTTTTCTGAAGAGATAGATATACAAAATGAACGGAAGCAATATAATTCCAATGTGTAAAAATTTTCCGATGCCTTGTGTAATCTTTCCTGGAAAAGTTATCTCTTCACCTTTAGCAATTCGGTAAGAGTCGATTTTTTGTTTTATTTCAGGAGTAATCCGATCGTGCTTGGCAACTATTCTTTCGTTTTCATTTACTATACCAATAGCTCTTGGCACGCGATCCATGGCAATCTGTATTGCTAACTGGGTCTCGTCGTAGCTATAATTAATGTTCGGTTTTAAGAAATAGAGTATATACTCCGTGAGAGCCGAAATTAGTTTGTCGTCATTTCCCACATTTGCCCTTAAAAAACTTTCGATAAATTCACTCACAGAAGAGATGTCGAAATAAAATGTTTTTGGATATATCCGTTCATATCTGCCCTGTCGCACAGTTATGCTATCCCTGCTAATATCATTGTATTGCTGGTCAATTAATCCACGATTATAAATTCTTATTATTAGCTCTTCTGTTAATTTAAGCAGGCTTCTGAAAGATCGGGTTTGCAAGTTGCTGAATGATGCTGGATTTCTTTTCAAACGATAAAAGATTTCAGCAGATGAATTGCTAAGAGGAATATGTTCGAAAAATTCTTCCCTCGATAATTTTTGCTGAAGAAATTTATTATACCTTTTTAAAGAGTCAAGACTCGCCTCGATAACATAATCGTCCCTGATGAAAACTGGTAATACTTTAGATGCGGCAGCCTGCCTTTCTTTTCTGTAAGTTTCAGGATCTTTAAGAATTTCAAAAGTCTTTGATGCGATAAGGTCATCCTGAATCCAGATTGAGCCGACATTAACTTCCGATTCTATAGTTTCCCCTGTTGGAAACATAAAGACAATAAGCAATACCATCACAAAAGCTATTAAAAGCTTAATCTTGAAGTCGGTTTTAAAATTTCTGTTTTTAATGAAATTCATTCACTACCTTACTTTTAAGAGCAGATGAAGGAATTCATTGATACCCCCATTATTATTGTCACTTTTTGTAACCATATCTGCCAATCTTTTTAATTCTGGTATTGCATTTGCCATGGCAATTTTCACTGCTCTCGTTTCAAACAGAGAAATATCATTGTACCAATCTCCTATTACAGCCGTTTCTTTTATGCTGATTTTTAATTTACGGCAAAGTTTGAGCAAGCCTTTGCCTTTACTCGACCCGATATTTCTGATTTCAAGATAGTAAATTCCGCCGTGGTTGTGCGATTTATAATAATTGCTACGAACACCGTAGACGTAAGGAAAACTCATCTTATGAGCTATCTTTACAATGTTATCTTTGAAATCGTTCATCATAACTATTTCGAGTACGTCCGAAAGATAATCATTATAATCGTCAACTTTCTTAAATATTGCGCCGTATTTCTCCAGTAATTCTACTGCAAGAGAGTTTCTTGTAGTGTAATAAACTGCATCGGTGCTGCACAGAACGTGAGTCATAGAATATTTTGCCGCAAGCGAAAGCGCACGTTTAACATGCTTGTCTTTAATGCACGACTTATATATAATTTCGTTTGTAAGAGGATTTACAATATGAGTACCGTCCAGTGCAATTATCGGTATTTTGATACCGAGATTCAAAATGTGCGTTACAACAGTGTTTGCCAGACGCCCTGTAGCAATTGTAAACATCACCCCTTTTTCTTCGAGCAACTTAACGAGCTTAATTGTATCTTCATTTAATCTATCATTACTATCGATTACTGTACCGTCAAGATCGAAAACTACTAGTTTGATTTTTCTTAAGATATCTGGATTAATCATAATAATTGGAACATTTGATATTTATATATAGGAATTTGATAAACATATATCAATAAATTTATTGAATTCTATTTGATCGAGTTTTCGAGAACGGATCAGTCCTGTTGAAGTTCTTTCAAAGCTTCTTCGACTGTATCGTGGATATAGAGTACTCTGTCGAGTTGAGAGATTTGAATTAAAGCCTTTACGTTTTTTGTGGGGGATGCCAGTTTAAGTATGCCGCCATTTGCCTGAAGAATTCGATATGCCAGCAATATTGCACTCAATCCAGAACTATCGCAGTAATCGACTTCCGAAAGGTCGATTATAAGTTTATTGATATCACCTGTATGTAGCAGAATTGTAAATTCACCTTTAACAAAACCAGCAATTGATGTGTCCAATCGTTTTTCGTTTAGCTTGAATATAGCTATATCTTCTATTTTTTTTAATTCGTAATTAATATTTTCATTCATTCTTATATCTTTTTTTTCTCTTTTACAAATCTAATAATTCATTCAATTATTAAAAAGAAATATGTTAAAACATACTAAAAAAACTTAATAAACTTCTGTAGAACACAGCTGGTTCTTTTGTCCTTGAATAATAGTGGAAATTATAAAATTCCATTAACTCGCCGTTGTCAGAAGCAAAGCGGATTTTGCTATTTATCGAATTAGAAACAGCTGCGAAGAAAAGCTTACCCGGTCGATTTAAATCGATTACAAGATCACAAACAATCTTATTAAGTTTATCAATCAGTTGTTTTGATGGCAAATTCAATCTCGTAATATCATTATCATCGTATTCAATTTTTGTAACGTTATCAGATATTTTTTCCGATAGTTTCCTGTTAACAAACACAGTTGTTTCTTTCCCGTGCAGCGTAAAGTATCTTACTACATCAAGCGCTTCGTCGAATCCTGCAAGTTTCTCAGGCATTATTATAAATATTTTCTTCGATTTTCTTATTAGTCCGTTGAATACTGATTGTTCTTTTGGATTTTTCTTGAATTTCAATTTAAGAAAAAACTTGCCGATGTTGTATTTTAGTTTTTCCAGCATTTAAGTTATTTAAGCATATTTAAAAATTCATCTTCGTTTATAATTTTAACTCCGAGCTTGCGTGCTTTGTCGATCTTTGAACCCGCTTTTTCTCCTGCTATAAGATAATCGGTATTTTTGCTGATTGCCGATAATACCTTGCCGCCGTTGGCAACGATTAATTCTTTAGCTTTATCGCGGGACATCGATGAGAGGGTACCCGTGAGAACAAATGATTTTCCTGCGAGTTTGTTAGATAATTTTTTCTGCTCCAATTTAAATTGAATACCGGCTCGGCGCAGTCGCTCGAGAATATCGAGATTTTTCGAGTCGGAAAAGAATCGTTTAATGCTATTGCTGACGCTGGGCCCAATATCTTCTATCGATTCAATCTCCTCTTGGCTGGCATTTATCAAAGCATCAATTGTACCGAAATGTTCGGCCAATTTTTGGGCTGCCCCTGCACCAACGTAACGAATGCCAAGTGCAAAAAGAACTTTGTCGAAGTTTCTTTTTTTGCTCTCTTCGATGGCTTTGAGTAAATTGTCCACGCTTTTTTCGCCCAATCTTTCAATTTTTATCAGTTCGTCGCGTTTATCCTTTAAGGAATAAATGTCTGCTACATCTTTTAGGTAACCAAGATCGACAAATAAACTAATTAACGATTCGCCCAGTCCGTTTATATCCATCGCACCTCGTGAAGCAAAATGGGCAATTCGTCCTTTAATTTGAGCGGGACAAGCAGGATTCTCGCAGTAGATTGCAACTTCCCCTTCTGGTTTAAAAAGTTTTGAATTGCACACAGGACATTTATCTGGCAAACTTACTTTAACTGAATTTTCTGGACGTAGACTTAAGTCGACTTCGACAACTTTCGGAATTACATCGCCGCCTTTTTCTATTATAACAGCATCTCCTTCCCTTATATCTTTTCTTCTAATTTCTTCGATGTTATGAAGAGTTGCTCTGCTAATTGTAGAGCCGGCCAGAAAGACGGGTTCCAATTCGGCTACCGGAGTAAGTGTACCTGTTCTTCCCACCTGCCAAACAATTTTTTTTAATTTTGTTTTTTCCTGAGGTGGTTTGAATTTGAATGCGACAGCCCATCGTGGCGATTTGGCAATATTACCAAGCATTTGTTGTTGTCGTATTGAATTTACTTTTATTACCGCTCCGTCAATTTCATAAGGCAATGTATAACGTTTTTCTTCCCATTCTCTGCAAAACGTAATTACATCCTCTATCGACCTGCACAATCTGTAATTTGGGTTAACAGGCAATCCCATTTTTTCGAGCAGCTTTAGGTTCTGAAAATGTTCTTTGAGTTCTTCATTTTGTGAATAGAGATAATAAACAAAAATTTTGAGGGGTCTTTGGGCAACTTCTTTGGGATCGAGAAGTTTAATTGTCCCGGCAACCAGATTGCGTGGATTGGCAAAAGTTTTTTCACCGTTTAATTCACGTTCAGAGTTAATCTTTTCAAAGTCACGGAGTTCCATATAAATTTCGCCACGTATTTCCACGTCATTCAGCTTATAACCTTCAATTTCAGTATTAATTGAAAGAGGAAGCGATCTAATGGTCTTAACATTATTTGTAATTTCTTCGCCGGTTGTACCGTCACCTCGCGTTGCAGCTCGTAGCAAAATTCCGTTTTCATAAATTATCGACACAGATACACCATCAATTTTTAATTCGCATACATATTCAACACTTTCACCTTCGGGTAGCCCTTCTTTAACTCTGCGATTGAAATCATAAAGTTCTTCTTCGTTATACGTGTTCGAAAGAGAAAGCATAGGAATACGATGAACAACCGGGTTGAATTTATTGGTAATATCTGAACCGACTCTTTGTGTTGGGGAATCGGGTGTTATGAGTTCAGGGTAAGCCTTTTCGAGTTCTAAAAGTTCATTGTATAATCTGTCGTATTCATAATCTGAAATAACAGGTTGAGCCAGCACGTAATATCTATAATCGTGCTCCCTAATTAAACGACGTAATTCTTCAATTCTTTTTTGAGGATTTGTTTTCATTTTTCACTTTTACAGGAATTAAATAAGAACGAATAGAATCGGGTGTAATATAATAATTTCTAACTTCTGCATATCCTCCGACAGATTCTATCGGTTTGCCGTTGAAATTCATTTTTACATATGCCGCATTACCCACAGCCACATAAAATCTATCAGCAGCTTTGAAATTTAATGCAGTATTCGGCGAAACAATTTTTTCAATTACTAACACACTATCGCATACTACTTTAATCCAGACAGCACCCGTAGTTTCTAAATGTAATTGAAGACTGTCGTCTGCAAGAGAAGATAACTGTTCTTCAACTGGAATTGACGATGAATCGATTTCGAATCGTTCCTCTTTCGATTCTGCTGTTGTTTCCGGTTCAATTACCGTGAGCTCGGATTTTTTATCAGGCAGGAACAAAAAATAAATCAAAAAAACTACTGCCACTAACGCAGCTACCAAATAGACATATTTTTTATTCAATGGATTGGGAGAAGAAGTTTTATATTCAGGAAATAGTTCACTGGAACCGGGTAATTCTTTTTTTTCTTCCTCAGAATTAATCAGTGCTCCCTCTACTTCTTTTATACCTTTTTTTGCCGTTTGATATTTTTTTACAGTGTCTTCCGGATTCAATCCGATAAATTCGGCATATTCCTTAATAAAAGCTTTTATGTAGATTTCAGGGAGGACATCAAAATTGCCTTCTTCAATTTGTTTTAAAAAATTAATATCGATGCGGGTATGATTTGAAATTTGTTGAAGCGTAAATCCTTTTTCTTCACGAAGGGATTTTAATTCTTCGGCAAATTTTTTGACGGCTTCTATAGCCATTTTAAATCTCTATTTGATTTTTATTAATTTCGCCGCGAACGACCCATCGACTCCATGAATATGCGGGAATGTACTGACACAACCGTTTTCGTCTAGATAATCTTCTGCAATTATGTCTCCCGCAGGTATTAATTGAAAATCGGGATTATTGTCTAAGAATTTTTTAATCAGTTCATAATTTTCTTCAGGTTCGATCGTACAAGTGCTATAGACAAGACTGCCTCCTGCTTTGAGCAACGATGCACCTTTAGTCAATAAATTGTATTGAATATTAACAATTTTTCTGATATCTCCCAAATCTTTCTTCCACTTAAGGTCGGGTTTTTTGGTTAGAGTTCCCAGGCCTGAGCACGGCGCATCGACTAGCACTCTGTCAAATAGCTGTTCGTCTTCGTATTCAAGCGCGTCGATAGCCTTTGTTTGAACGTTGGTCACTTTGAGTCTTAAAAGATTCTTTTCCAAAATTTTCAATCTGCTTTCAAAACGGTCAAGCGCCACAATTTCGCCTTCATTTTTCATCAAATCTGCGATAAAGGCAGATTTGCCACCAGGTGCAGCGCACAAATCCAATACTCGCATTCCCGGCTCAGGATTTAATAATTTAACCGGCAGTCCTGTACTTTCGTCTTGAACGGAAAAATATCCGAGTTTGAAATATTTCCAGTCAGTAATATTTACAAGATTATTTAATCTTATAAATTCAGGTAACAATCTGCTATCGGTGTATTTCAATTCAACTTCATCTAGAAGTTTCTTTAATTCATCTTTAGTAGTTACGAGATTATTAACACGAAGTGCCAGCACCGGTTTGTTGTTGTTGGCAGCGAGCAATTTTTCTGTATTTTCCCTGCCATATCGTGCCAGCCACCTTTTAACCATCCACGTTGGATGGGAATAATAAGTACTTAAATAGGCAACCAGGTCTTCTTCTGGATCTGGATATCTGATGGATTCTTTGTTTCTAATTATATTTCTCAAAAGTGCGTTTGTAAGGTCGGCATATTTCTGACCCTGCAATTTTTTTACGAATTCAACAGCTTCGTTGACAGCAGCATAATCAGGAACTTTATCCAGAAAAAGAATCTGATAGAGAGCTACTCTCAATGCGTTTTTTACATTTGGAACACACTTTGAAAACTGTCCTTTAAAAAAACCTGTTAAAATCCAATCGAGTCGCTCCATCCATCTCATCACACCATGTACAATTTCGAAGAGAAGCGCTTTGTCTAAACTGTTAAGATTGGAATTCTTTAATTCAATCTCGAGTAATTTATCCAGGTATGCATCGGTTCTATCAACACGGTTGAGTATTTTTATAGCTTCTCCTCTTACACCTTCGTAAAGGTTGGAACCCATTAGATTTATTGTGGTCGTTTCATTCATAGTTTTAATGGTAAATTGTAACAGGAAGGTTTTTAAAATTAAAAAGGGCTGCCAACCTACAGCCCACTTAAATACAGAAAAAAATTATGCTTCTTTAATGCCGTATTTTTTCTTAAACTTTTCTACGCGTCCTGTAGAGTCAACAATTTTCTGTTTACCAGTAAAAAATGGATGGCATTCAGAACAAATTTCGAGTTTTATACTGCTTACAGTTGAGCGCGTAATAAACGAATTACCACAGACACAGGTAACTTCACATTTTCTGTACGTTGGATGTATTCCTTTTTTCATCTCAGAACCAATTAATTTAATTTTAGGCAACAAATTTAACTATGAAAAATGAAAAAACCAAATTCACCTATTTCAATTCCTTTTGTAATTGAGACGAATCGGCAGCTTTTTTAAGAGAATCGATCATTTTCCTGTATTTTCTAATCATTTCCGGATCAGGATTCCGACGCACGAAAAATCCGTCGAATTCGGGAATATCCTCACCAGCTTTCACAACGCTTCCCTGTAATAAAGAAGAACGTTTATAATTTTTACCTGCAATATAATCATCCAGTGCAACCGACTTTCCTGGCAAAATGGGATAATTACGTACATTACCCTTTTGCTCCTCGATTTTGTCGGTAAAATTATCTTCCCGGGATTGCAATATATTCTCTTTAGAACTTTCCTTTTTTTGAGTCGATGGAGTGGTCTGGTGATTAAGTTCGCTTACAATAACCTGTGGTTCGGACATCAATGGATCTTCGTAATTTTGTTCACCAGGAAGGAATAGAACAAATAGCACTATTACCGTAGCCACAACAACCGTAGGAGCAAGGAAACGGATCAGTCCGAACTGCATTCTCTCGCTTTGGTTAGCATTCCCGAAATTACCGTTTTCAATACGTGTCATAAGAACGTATTCGAAATTATCATCGGCTTTGATGCGAGGAAGCTGTCTGAGGTCTTCAATTAGTTTTGAATATTTTTGCTCTTCATCATTGTAACGGTTTACTTCCATAGGCTACTCGTTATATATGTTTTTTAATAATTTTTGTAATTGGTTTCTTCCGCGATTAATTCTCGATTTTACTGTTCCCAGAGAAACATTTGTAATCTCAGCAATTTCTTCATAGCTGAGACCTTGAATATCCCTAAGAATTACCATTTGTCGATAGACCGGTTTAATTTTCATCAAAGCTTTCTGAATATAGTCATTCTTGATATTGCTGTCGGTTATGCGATCTGGGAGGTGAAAGGATTTATCTTCTACCTGGATTTGTTTATCTTCATCCGAATTTGTAAGCGAGAGAATTGACCGACGACGTCTTCTCTTTAGTTCATTTTTTGCTAGATTTCCAGCAATCGTATAAATCCACGTGGAAAACTTGGCAAATTCTCTGTATGAGTCCTTATTTAAATAAAATTTTATCATTGTATCCTGGACTATATCACTACATACATCCCGGTCGCCGACAAACCGATATACAAAGTTCATTAAAGGGTCCTTATAACGTTTAACGAGAATTTGATACGCTTCCAGATCATTTGTTTCCTGAAACCGTTTAATTAATTCTTCGTCAGTAAGTTCATTTAATATACGATTGTTAGGCAATTATACTCGTCCATTATTGAGTTTGTTTCAAACAATATTTAGATAATTGGCTCAAAAATAATGAAATAATATTAGTTAATAGGTAAAAATTTTTCAACCGATAATTTTAGCCAGAAGTTGTGTTACTATATCTTTCGGCTCTGTTTGAGTAGTTTTAACTGCAAGATCTGCTTCATACAAAGCTCTTGCCGCTTTTCTCAAGCGACTTTCATTTAATAGAAATTTCGCCTTTTTACAATTTATATAGTAAAACCAGCTAACCCCTAATTTAGTAGAGGCTTCCCTGTCATTTATGTTCATCCGCATAAGTTCCAGCGTTTGAGTAATTGTCAGTACATATTTGGACATCATATTAATCAACATCGCAATTTCCATATTGGAGTCGAGCAGATTGAAAGAAATCTCGAGCGCTCTGGCAATATTACCCACACCAATTGCATCCTGCAAATCGAAAATGGTATAAGTTCTTGTTGGATTAATTAATTTTTTAATGTCTTCAAATTCTGCATCCGGTTTAGAGATGAGATAATCGGCTATTTTGTCGAGCTGAGAATTTAAAAGCGATTTACTTTCACCAACTATTTCGATAAAAATGCGTATTTGTTCCTCGTTAAAATTAAGATTCAATTTTCTCATACGATTGGTTAGCCAGTTAACAAGATCCTCGCCACTTTCTTCCATTGCTTCGTATAAGTAGCCTTTCTCATTCAGTAATTTAAATGGTTCTTTGTTGAGTTCGGTTTTTTCAGCATATTGAAGAATTACTAATACTGTAAAATCGGGAGGATTATCTAGATAGTTAACTAATTCCTTTTTGTTGTTAATATTTTCAAAATTTTTTATGATTAGTAATTTTTTACCACCTCCGAAAGGGAAAGCAAGTGCGAGGTCAATTATCCTGTTTATATCTTCGCCCTTTTCTGCTGCTATTATCTCCTTATCAAATTCAGAATTTATTTGTGGCGCCAGTTGCTTCTGAAGATAATCGACAGCCGACTCGAGCGAATACTGGTCGTTGCCGCATAAATAATAAACTGGCTTAAAAATTCCCTTCTTAATCTCTTGAATTATTTGATTTACGGATTTAACCGATTTTATTGCCATTGCTTTTCTTCATTTTTTCTTTTTTAATTGCTTGCCACAAAAAATACAAAAAGCCACCCCACAAAAGTAAAATTATAAACGCTCCATAGATAACTGTTAACAATTTAATAATCCTTAGCTTTTTTGTAATTGTTATATATGCCGTTCAAAATAATAAGTAAAATTATTACACTACTCCATTGGAATAAACAGGTACCCAGATTATCTCGATGGAAAGGATGCCACCATTGTGGATCCCAGGAAGTTGATGAAAATAACCACCAGAAAATTAAAACAATTACTTCAGCAGGTATAACAAATTTAATCAATCCGTTGAACCAACTACCAACTTTCAAGTCGCTATCGGGGTTATTGAGTATCCCCCTTCGGAATCTATCTACGCCGTATTTATTTATAGCCAGGGCAATGAAAGCCCCGCTTATCAAAAGAGCAATACCCCAGACCCAATCCTGATTGATTAAAAAGTCTACATTTAATGCCGACGGAATTCCAAAAATAAATCCCGCTGAACCAGCAGCCAATATCGATTTTTTCCGTTCCATTCCCACATCGCTCAAACTTTTAGCAGCCAGTTCAACCATAGAAATCAGGGAAGTTAATGCTGCAAAAGAGAGAGCCATAAAAAAGAGAATCGCAAAGATTCTATTGAGCCAGACATAATTGGACATTTTACTGAACAATGATGGTAAATAAATAAATGTCAGTCCGGTATTTGCAGGTCCAGATTCTGAAATTATCGAAAGCGGGGAATCACCGCCTAGAGCAAAAACAGTCGAGAAAATAATCATTCCAGACAATAATGAAATAGAATTATTACCAAAACCAATTAGAGCTCCGTTAAGCGTAACGTCTTCTCTCTTTTTCATGTAGATAGCATAAGTCATTATTAATCCCCATCCGGCTCCTGTATCCCATGCATTTTGAGTTAGTGCATTTAACCAGACACGGTAATCGAATAGATATTTTTTTTCTGGAGTGAAAAAGAATTTCAGGCCTTCAATAGCACCAGGCAATGTAACAGCTCGGACCAGGAGTATGAAAAGCACCACCACAAGCGAGGTTACAAGTACTCTGTTTACCTTTTCAATTCCTGCTGTTATCCCTCTATAAATTATAGCGGAGCTAAGCAAAATAGCGATGAAATGAAACAATAAAGGTAGAATTCCAGAGCTAAAATTATTCCAGTAATTCATGTGGTCAGTAGTAATAAAAAGCGCTCCGGTTAAAGAGGAATAAAGATAATATAAAGCCCAGCCTGTAACTACCGAATAATAGAACATTATGGCAGTTGATACAAATGCAACGAAGGCACCCATCCAGCCGCTCTTTTCTCCTGCGAAGTACCGAAATGCAAAGAAAGGAGATTTTCTGGCAGTTTTGCCAAATGCAAATTCAGATATTATAAGAGGTAAAGACCATAAGAATAAAAATATAAGCCACGGTATTAAAAATGAACCACCACCGTTTGTGGCTACTATTCGCGGGAATCGCCAGATGTTTCCCGTACCAACTGCAATTCCAAGCGTAGAAATTATTAAACCCCACCTTGAAGAGAAAAACTCTTTCTGACTCATCTAATACTTTCTTTTTTCGACGGTAACGTTTTTTATCGACACCGGTATTACGGGTCTGTCGTTTTCATTTGTAGGTACCAGGCTGATTTTTTCAACAATATCCTGACCTTTACGAACCTTCCCAAAAACGGTATGCTTTAAATTGAGCCATGGCGTTGCTGCTACAGTTATAAAAAACTGGCTTTTGTTTGTATTTGGACCTGAATTAGCCATAGAAACAGTACCAGGCGAATCGTGCTTCAAATCCGCTGAGAATTCATCTTCAAATGCTTCTCCGTAAATACTTTTACCTCCCATCCCGGTTCCTGTGGAATCACCTGTTTGTATCATAAATCCTTTAATAACGCGATGAAAAATCACACCGTTATAATATCCCTCTTCGGAGAGGCTAACAAAATTTCGAACAGTTCTGGGTGCTGCAAAAGGGAACAATTCTATTTCGATTATTCCGAAATCGGTATCGAGTATTGCATACAATTTTTCATTATTATTTAGAGTCAAAAGACTATCAATTTTATCCGGTTGGGCAAAATCTGATTTTTCTTGCGATCTGCATCCGATAAATATTAATACTATAAATAAAACTAAGAAGATGGTTTCTGTCTTTTTCATATCACCCGTTAATAAGTTGAAGCTGCAATAACAATAAAATTATTATTCCAGCGCAGATACGATAGACTACAAACAAGAGTGTGGTTTTCTTTTTAAGATAGCGGAGCAAAAATTCGATTGAAAGATATCCCACGACTGCAGAGGAAAGAGTTGCCACACCCATGTTAATTATTTGTCGCATATCGATGTACTCAAGCGCTGAATATAATTCATAAAGACCACTAGCTAAAACAGCCGGGATGCTCATTAAGAATGAGAATCGAGCTGCTGTTTCTCTTTCCAATCCAAGAAAAAGTCCGGCAGTTATTGTAGTGCCCGATCGCGAAGAACCTGGTATTAATGCAATTGTCTGAGCCAATCCAATTATCAACGCATCGTACCATTTTAAATCTTTCATACCTCGTTTGTATTTACCAGTTTTATCAGCTATGAAAAGGATAACTGCCAGCACAATAAGGTTAGTAGCGATAACATAAAGATTCTTTGTAAAGACTCCTTCAATAAAATCTTTGAATAATAATCCGACAACTGCAACGGGAACAGTAGCCAGGATAAGGTACCAACCCATCAGAGAATTTTGAGATTGAGTAGTTAAATTAACTTTCGATTTTTTATTAAAGAATGCAGCAATATTTTCTTTCGTAAAATCAACGGCAATCAACTTAATATCATTATAAAAATAAACCAGAACTGCCAGCAAAGTGCCCAGTTGAATTACTGCAATAAAAGCAGTCCAGCGCTCGGGATTTTCCAGCGAAATGAGATTCATTAATTTGCCAGCAACAGTTAAATGTCCGGTACTGCTTATTGGCAAATACTCGGATAAGCCTTGAATTATTCCCAATAAAATCGATTCTATAATGTTCATAAAACTCCTTAAAATGAATAAACTATACCCAATTTAATTCCTCCGGAAATAGAATTTAAATTCACAGCATCGCCAGTAGCAAAGTTGATAATTTTTTTATCAAGTTCCTCGTTGTACAATTCATTAAATGAATCGTATCTCAAGTCGATACCAACGGATACGTAAAAATTTCTATCGATTTTTGTAACGCCTTCGGTTTTAATTATGATACCGTACCCGCTTGAATTATATCTGGTTTCTGTAATAATTTTTTCTGTAAATTCTATGAATCTTACTCCTCCCCCTAAACCAAATTTAAATTTATAACCCTCTCCTTCAATTTTATAAAAACCCAGCAAGGAAGGGCGATGTATCATGTACGATAGCTCGTTTGCACCACCAAGCAGTGTGACGGTATATGAATCGATTAACAAACTGTATTCAATCCCGGGTTGAAAATCTTTCAAGCCAGCGTAATCCAATTCAATTGAAAAGTTAGCAGCGGAAGAAAATGTGGATAATTTTTTCCCGTAAGGGCCATAAACTGCATTGACGTAGTCTCTGTAATCCGGAGCCGATTTAAAATCCACTCCCATCGAAATGCCTAAATCCCATTGTGCATTGAGAGTAATTGCAGAAACTATCATAAAAATTAAAAACAGATTATACTTATTCATGATTGCTTTTGAAAACTGATACAAAATTTTCTTTAGGTTCCCCTCTTTGCTTTCTTAATTGATTTATCAAGAATAATATTAAAGCCGTTCCGCCTATAAACACAACGTACTGTATAAAGTGGGTAAGAATAGCATAAGCAGCACTTATTTCAAAATCGAAATTATACAATTGTGTTAGAACGAAAATGGAAACCATGTGGTAAGAGCCAGTGCCACCAGGCGTGGGTACCAAGGTACCGAAAGCGCTTATTGCCATAAACACCCAGGCCATTTTAAAATCGACAATACTGTAGGATTCCATTCCCAGCATATAGAAACCAACCAGAGTATTGAGAGCATAGAGATAAAACATCAATACAGTAAAACCGATTATTTTTATAATGTTTTTTTTACCTTTGATTGTAGCAAAACCTTCAATAAGCGTCTGGAAGCCTTCGTCGATTTTATGCTTAAATTCAGGGCTCATCCTGTCGAGAAATTTGAATAATTTGTCGGAAAAACTAGACTGGAATTTAACAAGTGCATAGAGCAGTAATACTGCAACAACAATAAAAACGAAACCGATACTGAGTGCCGGCCTTAGCCAAGGTATTTTTGTATACAAATCGCCGGAATAAAAATAGACACTCAATATTGAAGCAATGCCAAATGCGGCAATATCGATAACGCGTTCGACGACAATAGATCCAAGCATCGTACTACGCGATATTTTTTCCCACTTCCCGAGGAATAATCCTCTATAGAGTTCACCCAATCGCGGCAAAACGCAATTAACTCCGTACCCCACCATAACAGCACCAAAAATATTCAATGAAGAAGCATTATGTTTTATGGGTTGAATCATAATTTTCCATCTCAATGCCCGAACATAATGAGACAACACAAAAATCAAAATATAAATGGCAAGCCAGAAATAAGATGTATCCGCTATTAAACCAAATGCTTTCCGAAGATCGATTCCCCGAAATGCAAAATAGAGAAATGCAACCGTTAAAACGGCAGATATTACGTAACCGCTGTATTTGCTATTTTTTTTATCGAAGATCAATAATCCGTATCCCTTTTGGAGGCACAAATGTAAAGATTTCTTCTTTTATATTGACGTCGGTCTTTATATTATTAAACTCGATAATATGAGTCTCTCCATTGATGTCGGTTAGTTCGATTTTTTTAAAAAAATCATTCGAAGTTTCGATTGTAATTTTCTTGAAATCTTCTTCAATTTTTGGTATTAAAACGAGATAACTTTTGCCCGACTTATCTTTGAAGCTACTCACTTTACAATTCTGTGGCAAATCGAATAAATATTTTTCAATTGAAAAAGACGACGGCTCACTTTTTATGTCGCTGATAATTACTCTTTTGCCTTTAATATCGTAATTCCAGAGTGATCTGGCATCTGAAATAATTTTACGTGTGTCTGAATCGATAACAAATTTATTGTGTTTCTTGTAGTAAATTTTCCCGTTAATATTAGTGGTAGGTGAGCTAAATTGAAAGTTCGCAGTAAAACTATCAATTGAATCAAATTTTTCCTGTAATTTTTTTAACAAGGGGTCGGATTGAACGAATAACGAAACAAGTATGAGCAATAAAACGGAGCGCAGCATTAGAGTGACCTTAGAATAGTTTCAAGTTGTTCTTCACTTTCGACAATAACCTCACGGGCTTTACTTCCTTCAGATGGACCGACAATGCCAACTTGTTCCAGCTGGTCGATAATTCTGGCGGCGCGAGAGTAGCCTAATTTTAATCTTCTTTGCAGTAACGACACTGAACCCTGCTGATGTCGCACAACTACACGTGCCGCTTCTTCAAACATCGGATCGAGATCAGAAAGTGAGTCGTACATTTCAGATTTTTGTTTTTCCTGCAACGAGGGCAACAAGTATCTTTTCGAATAGCCCTTCTGCATATAGATATGATTAACTACTTTTTCGACTTCCTCTGTCGATATGAAAGCATTTTGAATTCTTATTGGTTTTGGCATACCCGTCGGCAAAAAGAGCATGTCGCCTCTTCCCAATAATTGTTCGGCACCGTTCATATCCAGAATTGTTCGTGAGTCGATTTTTGAAGCCACCTGATACGCAATACGTGAGCTGAAATTAGCTTTGATTACGCCGGTAATAACATTAACTGAAGGTCTTTGTGTCGCGAGGATGAGATGAATTCCCACCGCCCGTGCCAGCTGTGCCAGTCTCGCAATCGGCTCCTCAACTTCTTTCCCAGATGTTATCATAAGATCGGCTAACTCATCGATAATGACAATTATGTAGGGAAGTTTATGATGCTTCATTTCTTCGGTATCTTTAGGTTTGGTCCGGGGATTCAATACTTTTTTATTGTAGTCCATTATGTTGCGTACACCGGCTTTGGCAAGTTTGTCGTATCTTTTTTCCATTTCAAATTCAACCGCTTTCAAGGCGAGCAATGCATTGGAAGGATTCGTAATTATTTCTTCATTTAGATCCGGCGATACGGCAAGAAAATGTTTCGATAATTTTTTGTAGAATGAAAGTTCTATCTTCTTCGGATCAATAATTACAAATTTAATATCAGAAGGATGCTTTGAATAAAGAAGACTATTAATAATCATATTAATGCCGACGCTCTTTCCAGAACCAGTTGAACCTGCAATGAGGAGGTGAGGCATTGCTGCCAGGTCTGATATGAAGACGTCGCCAGAAATAGTTTTACCCAATGCCAATGGCAATTCTGCTTTAGAGTTGTTTAGTTTGCTGAGCACCGAATAAGCTCTTACTATCGAAGCTTCGGCATTCGGGATTTCAACACCGATAGCACTCTTTCCTGGAATTGGAGCAATTATTCGAATTCCTCTCGCAGCCAATGCAAGTGCAATATCGTGTTCGAGACTAACTATTCTGCTGATCTTAACTCCAGGAGCGGGAACAATTTCGTAAAGCGTAACCACAGGTCCGGGAGTTACAGTAATATCTTCAATTTGAATATCGAAAAGAGCCAGCTTATCTTTCAGAAGTTGAGCATTACGTTTAAGTTCGCTTTCGTGAACTTTTATCTCTTCTTCTTCCGGTTTCTTTAGCAATTCGAGTGTAGGAGGAATATAATTAATTTTTTCTTCCCACTGGTCAGGTAAATCGGCTTCATCACTAAAATCCGGAGCTTCTTCCGACTCAATCTCTTTAACTTCTTTTGATTTTTTCTTCTCGACCAATTCTGCTTTTTGATCAGATTCACTTTCGATAGGAAGATTTTCTTTATTTAAAATTTTAATACGGGTTTCAGTTACACCTTCATCATCTGCTTCAGGATGCTTTTCTTCAGGCTCTTTCTCTTTTTTTCGTAATAATTTTTTCAGAGGACTCTCTTTAGAATCGCTGGTATCCACTTCTTTATTTATTTTAACTTCCACATCGTTTTCTCGATTAGCCTTTGTATCTTCAAAATACGGGAGCAATTTATTATATAAAGTACTTAGTTTTATGTCGAATGAAATTATTAGCGTAGCAATCAAAAGCGTAAATAAAAATATGATGCTTCCGAGTCCTCCCATGAGTCTGCTCAAAACCATCCCGAGGAATTTTCCGATATTGCCCGATAGTTCGTAAACGTCGGGCAATAAACCAATTTCAGGTGCTGATTGTAACACTCCGAAAAATGTTGAAAGAATCAAACCGGTAGCGATAAGAAAATTTGTAATATAGATCGAAAGTTTAACTTCTACTCCACTCAGGATAGTATAGCCCCAGAGGAAAATTACGACTGGAAATATCAGCGAGAAATATCCGATAGTAGAATGGATAAAGAAATAAGCGAGATAGGCACCAATAATGCCCAGCCAGTTATGAGCATTGGCAATATTCTTGCTTAGCTCTGCGCTTGGGCTTAACAATTCATAAAGATCTTTGAAGGTATATGAAAAAGCAGCTTCGTCTGCTCTTGAGTATGACAGAATACTTAAAAATAAAAAAAGTGAAAATACGATCAGGGTTAGCCCCAGTAGCTTTTTCTTTTTTCTGGGAGTAATAATAAAATATTCTCTCTCGGCGTTATTGTTTTTTTTTGTTTTCTTTTTACTCATCTTTCAATTAGCTATCGGAGTTTTCATAGTCTTTTCATCGTTCCAGAAACATAGTATGGAATAATATCGGTAGAACCAATTTTTGCACATTCGAGAATATCGTCTTCAAATCCATTTTCTATTAATAGCCTGCCGTGTTCAGTGTTACAAAGGAAATTGAAAAGATTTTTGGTATTGCTATTACTTATAATCAAACTTGCACTTGCTGAATCCGAGAGTTCGAGATTTTCTGTTAGTTTTTTAAGTTCATTAATTAAGACGCCGGCGCAAACCGCATCTTCCAGATTAAACATCCCGTTAGTTCCGGCACAAACTATTTCGAAATCTTCATTAAGCTGGAGCATATGACGTGCGATTGCAGGCAAATTATTAAAAGAACATGCAAACAGGTTTTTACTGAATTTAGCTTTTACAATAGTTTTGCTTCCATTCGTAGTATAAAAAATAATTGACTTTCCAGCAACTACTTCGGGACGGTATTCAAGCGGCGAATTTCCCAGGTTAAAGCCTTCCACCATTTTGGTATTTCTTTCACCACAAAGAAGTGTTTGGCTTCTAAAAGCGTCACCCGAGATTTTCATTGCAAAATCGAGTGTACTTACTGGAATAATTTCTCGTGCTCCATTTGCCAGGGCAGTTGTAATTACAGTGGTTGCCCGCAGCACGTCGATGACCACAACTGTTTTACCGGTAAAATAGAGTTCATCTAAAAACAAGTTCGAAAAAAGTACATTAATTTTCATATCAGTTTTTGATAAATGGTAATTTAGTTACAATAGCTGGTACTTCTTTACCTCTTATAAGAAAATTAACTCTTGTACCTTCAGTAGCGTAGTTGATGTCAACATATCCGAGCGCAATAGCTTTTTCGATTATCGGGCTGACAGTACCACTTGTTACTTTACCGATAATATTTCCATTGGCTGTAATTTCATAACCGTGACGTGGAAATGCTTTTTCCTGGGAGACTATGGGCGTCAGTTTCCTTTTTAAACCGTTTTCTTTGATTTGAAGAAGTGCTTCTCTACCAATGAAATTATTCTTCTTTAATTTGACTACCCATCCAAGACTCGCTTCAAGTGGGTTTGTGGTTCTGTCAATATCATTGCCATAAAGACAATATCCCATTTCAAGACGCAGTGTATCTCTCGCACCCAATCCCACAGGTTTGATATTGAATTCACTGCCGGCTTCGAAAATTGAATCCCAAATTTTTAATGCTACTTCTTCGTCGCCTTTGAAATAGATTTCATATCCAAGTTCGCCTGTGTATCCAGTCCTCGATATTAGAGTATCAATTCCAGCAATCTTTGCATTGAAAAAGTGATAATATTCGAGATTCAGTTCGCGATCACAAATTTTCTGAAGCACCGTTTTTGAATTTGGTCCTTGTACAGCCATTAGCGAGTATTCATCGCTTTCATCTATAATTTCGACATCGTATTTATTATTTCTCAATAGCCAATCGTAATCTTTATCTTTATTTGCAGCATTAACCACAAACATGTATTCATTTTGATTAATACGATAAACCAGCAGATCGTCAACTATACCGCCATCTTCATAACACATTAACGAATACTGAACACGTCCGTTTGTAAGAACTGATGCGTCGTTAGTTGTAACAAATTGAACGAAATCAAGCGCATTATCGCCTTTAATTATAATCTCCCCCATATGAGAAACGTCAAAAACACCGACATTGCTTCTTACAGCTTTATGTTCTTCAATAATTGACGAATATTGAATAGGCATCTTAAAGCCGGCAAAATCGACAATTTTAGCGTTTAGTTTTTGATGAATCGAATAGAATTTTGTGGATTTCATGTTATTTATTCTCTAGCTTTTTCCAGTCATTTAAGAATTTTTCAAGACCAATATCTGTCAGAGGATGTTTAAATAATTTTTCGATTACATCGAAAGGCATCGTAGCCACGTCTGCACCCATCATAGCAGCTTCGACTACATGGAGTGGATGACGAATACTCGCAACCAGCACCTGTGTTTTGAAATTATAATTTCTGTAGATCTGAATTATCTGTTCAATTAAATCCATACCGACATGACTGATATCGTCGAGTCTTCCTACAAAAGGGCTTATGTACGTAGCGCCGGCTTTTGCAGCAAGAAGTGCTTGCGTGGGGGAAAAGCAAAGCGTCACATTTGTTTTAATTCCTTCTTCGGAAAGTGTTTTAACTGCTTTAATTCCTTCTTTGATAAGAGGAACTTTAACCACGATATTATGATGTATCTTTGCCAGTTGTCGAGCTTCTTTAAGAATTCCCTCATAGTCTGTAGAAACCACTTCGGCACTGATAGGACCATCTACAATCTGGACAATTTCATTTAGCAATTCGATAAAGTCCCTTCCTTCTTTAGCAACAAGCGATGGATTGGTTGTAACGCCGTCGAGCAAGCCGTAGGAAGCGGCCTCCTTTATATGATCGATATTAGCAGAGTCGATAAAAAACTTCATTGCATCCTCTCATTTTTTAATGAAAAATTTTACTGACGTAAAATTAAGCAAATTCTTCGGTTAAATCCTCACCCGTTTTTTTAGAATAAATTTTGAACATCTGAGGATTCATCTTTTCGTCTTCTTTGATCTTAAGCCTGATAAAATATTTTAGTTGAATTTTTGTCAAAGGCGAAATGAAGCCTTCCCGCATTTTTTCTGCTGTTATTGGGTGAACGTGAAGAACTAAAGATTTATTCTTTCCTTCGAGTCGATAACGTTGCAACCATTTTTCGATCTCATGAATAACGCTCGAAGTTTTAGTCAATAATCCTGTTCCATTACAATAAGGACACGGTTCGGTCATCGACTGAACAATATTTTCGCGCACGCGCTGGCGGGTAATTTGCACCAAACCAAATTCAGTCATTGGTAACAATGCTGTTTTAGCCCGGTCTTTGCGGAATTCTTTCTTAAGTTCGTCGTAAATTTTCTTTCTGTTTTTTTCATCTTCAAGGTCAATAAAATCGACGACAATCAGTCCTCCGATATCGCGCAGTCTAAGCTGACGTACAATTTCTCTGGCAGCTTCGAGGTCAGTTTTTAATGAATTGAGTTCCTGTTCTTTTTTAGCAGCATATCTGCCGCTGTTTACGTCGATAACTGTCATTGCTTCAGTATGCTCAATTACGATATGCCCTCCGCTGGGCAGCGGAATACGGCGTCCCATCAGCAGTTTTATCTGCTCGTCGATTTTGAATGTTGAAAATATTGGCTCCTCACCTTTGTAGTATTCTATTCTATCAACCAACGAGGGTTGTACAAACTGGACATAATTTCGAATTTCCTTCCATAGTTTTTTCGAATCGACAAACACTTTTGAAACGTCAGCGGTAAATAGATCGCGTATGACGCTTATTGTAGTACTCAAATCTTTATATAGTAGTGCTGGAGGTTTCTGTTTTTTTGCTTCTTCCTCGATATCTTTCCATATTTTTACAAGATATTTCAGGTCGGCCGAAAGTGCTTCTTCGTCCTGATCTTTTGCTGCGGTTCTTATGATCAGTCCGCAGTTGTCGGGAAGAATTTCACGTGCAATTCTACGGAGCCGTTTTCTTTCCTTGATATCTGTAATTTTTTTAGAGACGCCAATTTTATCGTCCATTGGCAAAAGGACGCAAAATCTACCTGGTATGGAAATCGACGATGTTACTCTTACGCCTTTATCTTTGACAGGTTCTTTCAATATCTGAACTAAAATTTCCTGACCTTTATGAAGGCGAACGAAAGTTTTTTCTTTCTTTTCAGGTTTTTGAATTTCTTCGCCGTTATCATTCTCGTCGGCATCCAATTCGTCGTCGTCTTCGAATATTCCTTGAAGAGCCTCTGTCCTTTCTCCTATATCCGAAAAATGAAGAAAGGCATCGTGTTTTAATCCGATATCAATAAAAGCCGCGCGAATTCCGGGTAAAACTCTGGCTACCTTACCGAGATAGATATTGCCAACCATTCTTTGTTTTTCAGGATGATCGACAAAAAAATCGACAAGGTTTCCGTCTTCTGTAATTGCCACCCTATTTTGAGTGGTCGAGCTACTGATAATAATTTCTTTTTTCATCTATAAAAACTCTGTTAGTTGTTACAATAAAGCTTCGAATTCATCTGTTTCGAGCCAGTACAAAACTTTTTTTCTGAATCGATGATCGATTTCACTATTAATAAAGCTATCTACGCCCGTTTTTTTAATGTGCTCTGCGTGCTGGTCTACCACCTCGTATAGTTCATCATAAATTAAAACGCTAAATACTTTTTTGAGAATTAATTCCAGCTCTGGATAAAATCTGAAGTACCAAAGGATTTGCCTCTTCCCTTTGTCAAGGGCATTTACTGGACCGTACTCATTTTCGAGTAATTTTAAATGTTCCTTCAAAACGCTGACAGCTGTTGTAATGTCCGGATGTCCAGGGTCAAATCCTTCTGAAGAGAGTTTGTTATATCTCTCAAAAATAAATGGATTTCCGAGAGCACCACGGGCTATCATTGCCGAATAACAACCGGTAATTTCCATCATTTTTTTTATGTCATTTGGACTGAACAAAGATCCATTTCCTATTACTTTCAAGTTTGTGGATTCTCTAATTTTTCGAATCCATCCCCAATCAACTTCCGAGTCGTATCTTTGTTTTTTCGTTCTTGCATGAACGGTAATATAAGAAGCACCGTTGTTTTCGACTGCCCTAACAATATCGAGGATATCGATATTCCTGTCGTCATAACCGAGTCGGATTTTAACCGAAACAGGTATGCCGTTCGAATTTTTAGTCATCGAATCGATTAGTTTACCGATTCTTTTTGGATCTTTCAAAAGTTGCGCACCCATATTGCACGAAGTGACTTTATCGACAGGACAACCACAGTTGAGGTCAATAATATCGGGTTTATAACGGACAATTTCTTTGACCGCCTCGCCAACAATTGAAGGATCGTTGCCCAGAATTTGAACACCAATTGGTTTTTCTGCCCTGTCAAATGCCAGATATCTCAGAGTATTGAAGTCGCCTTCGACAACACCCAGTGCACTGACCATCTGCGTAAATACAATTCCCGCGCCGTGTTTTCTGGCTATTCTTCTGAACGGTGAGTCGGTAATCTCTGCCATTGGAGCCAAAAAAAGTCGATTTCCCAGATCGAGATTACCGATTTCCATTTAATCACTCATATTTATTTAAAAAAACGACGCCGGTTTATCACCGGCGTAATATTACTTTTCGGAGGATCCCGAAGTGTCTGTAGTTTCCTCTTCATCTTTTTCTTTTAACAATGCTTTTCTCGAAAGAGAATATTTATTTCCTTCAATACTCAGCAGTTTTACTCTAACAATATCTCCTTCTTTTAGAACGTCACTTACTTTGTCGATCCTCTTATTGTCAATTTGAGATATATGCAATAATCCCTGTACACCAGGCAATATTTCGACGAAAGCACCAAAGTCGGCAAGTCGAACTACTTTTCCGTTATAATTCTTACCAACTTCTGGGTCTGCCGTGAGCCATTTTATATATTCACGCGCTTCTTTAGCCAGTTTTGAATCATTTCCCGAAATATTGACAGTTCCATCTTCTTCGATGGCAATTTCCACATTATAGTCCTTTTGTATTTTCTGAATAACTTTTCCTCCGGGTCCAATAACCGAGCCGATTTTGTCGGTCGGTATCTTTGTCGTCAAAAGTGTAGGTGCATACGGGGAAATGGTACTACGGGGTTCTGCAATAACTTCGTTCATCTTCTCCAGGATATAGATTCTTCCTTCCTTTGCCTGAGCAAGAGCTTTTTCCATTATTTCATACGAAATACCCTGAATTTTAATATCCATCTGGAATGCTGTGATGCCGTCTTTTGTTCCAGCCACTTTGAAGTCCATATCACCCAGATGATCCTCGTTGCCTAAAATATCTGAAAGAATTGCATACCTGTCACCTTCTTTAATCAATCCCATAGCAATGCCGGCTACTGCTTTTTTAATCGGCACACCTCCGTCCATCAAAGCTAATGAACCGGCACAAACCGTAGCCATTGAAGACGATCCGTTCGATTCCAGTATGTCGGAATTAAGTCTAATCATATATGGAAATTGGTCTTCCGGTGGAATTAGATTTTTCAGAGCTCTTTCTGCAAGATTACCATGACCAATTTCACGTCTGCCAACTCCAGAATACTTGCCAACTTCACCTACGCTGAAGGGAGGGAAATTATAGTGTAGTATAAAACGCTTTCTGAATTCTGTCATTAGTCCATCAATTATTTGCTCGTCTTGTTTGGTACCGAGCGTTAATGTCGTTAGACTTTGTGTTTCGCCGCGTGTAAAAAGTGCCGAACCGTGTGGACGTGGCAGCAGCCCAACTTCAATCGAAATTGGACGAATTTCAGTAGTTTTCCTGCCATCGAGGCGTAATCCTTCCTGAAGGATCCTCTGACGCATCAATTCTTTTTCCATATCGTGCAGGATTGTTTTAATTGCTTTCTCCTGCTCGGGGAATTTTTCGCTGAGTTGTTTAATAACTTCTTCTGCAAGTTCTTTATTCTTTTGCGAGCGCTCTTCTTTCGTAAGAACAGACGCCACAATTGTTTTCATATTATCGTATGCCAGACGATTGACTTCGTCTACAAGATTTTGATCCAGTTCAACTTCAGGCACTTCCATTTTGGGTTTGCCACAGAGTTCACGTAGCTCATTTTGAACTGCCACAATCTTTTTGATTTCCTGATGAGCGAATTTCAATGCATTGAGCATATCTTCTTCGCTTACTTCTTTTGCTTCGCCTTCAACCATCATAATCGACGATTCTGTTCCAGCTACCACGAGTTCGATATCGCTCTCTTCTATCTCCTGAAGGGATGGATTGATTACGAACTGACCATTAATCCTGCCGACTCTAACCTCTCCAATAGGCTCAAGGAAAGGGATATCTGAAATGACTAATGCAGCCGAGGCACCACAGGCAGCAATTACATCGGGGTCGTTTTCATTGTCGAATGAATAAACAAAAGCAGCCACCTGCGTATCGTTATAATAATTTTTCGGGAAAAGAGGTCTTATCGGACGATCAATTAATCGTGCGCTGAGAATTTCTTTGTCGCTTGGGCGGCCTTCGCGTTTAATGAAGCCTCCGGGAATTTTACCTGCAGCGAACGATTTTTCGCGATATTCAACACTCAGTGGGAAAAAATCGACATCGTCACGCAAGTCCCCCGCCACAGCCGTAACCAATACCATTGTATCGCCATAACTTACCATTACTGCGCCGTTTGACTGCTTGGCTAATTTTCCCGTTTCAAATTTTAATTTATGTTTACCTATTTGAACTTCTTTAGTAAAAACCATTTTTGTTTTCCTACTTTCTAATGTTTAACTCTTTAATTATTGCGCGATATCTTTCAATATCTTTTTTCATCAAATAATCGAGCAATCTTCTTCTTTTACCTACAATTTGCATTAGACCTCTGCGTGAAGCGTGATCCTTTTTATGTTGGTCGAAGTGGGCTGTAAGATTATTGATTCTTTCTGTTAAGATAGCGATCTGAACTTCAGTTCTGCCACTGTCTTTTTCGTTCATACCATATTTCTTAATTAGCTCCTGCTTCCTTTCGTTTGAAATTGACATTTTGTTACTCCTTTTAATTTGTTTTACAATGTAATTCCAGTCGCAACCAGAATTAATTAGTTATTTTCAATAAAATAAATAAATTATAAGGTTTAATTTATCGATTTATCCTCAAATTTGCTTAATATTTGGAGCGCTGTTTTTTTGTCGTCTTCTATTTGTTTGATCAACATATCCACACTGTCGAATTTGATTTCTTTTCTTATTCTTTTAATCACTTCCACTTTGAGTCTTTCTCCATAGATATTTTTTTCGTATTTACTGAAATCTTTGTTTATCAAATGAACTTCAATTGTAATTTCTGGTTTCTCATTGAAAGTCGGTCTTAAACCGATATTCATAATTCCCATCAAAGAATTACCATTTAGAAAAGCGTTGACCGCATAAACTCCATTGGCAGGAAGCGCTTTATAGTTATTGTCGAGCTTAATGTTTGCAGTAGGGAACCCCAATCTTCTTCCTCTTTGGGCGCCTTTAACGACGATTCCTTCAAACGAGTAATTTCTTCCGAGGAATAAATTAGCCTTATCAATATTTCCTTCGGCAAGGGCATTTCTTATTTTAGTGCTGCTTACAACTTCGCCATTACATTTTTCGGCTTCAACGGCAGTTACTTCAAAGCCGTATTGCTTGCCGAGCTGTCTCAATTTTTCGGCATCACCCATTCGATCCCTGCCAAATTTGTGGTCGTGTCCAATCACAATATGCGATAGATTCAACTGATTTACAAGAATTTGATATATAAATTCTTCTGACGTCATTTCTGAAAATTCACGGCTGAATTTCTGGATTACAAGGTTATCGAGTTTTGTTTTATTCAAAATATCAATTTTCTCATTCAATGTTGTAAGCAATTTAATTTCGTAATCTTTTGAAATAACAAGACGCGGATGTGGTTCAAATGTAAAAAGGACCGATTCACAACTGCACTGTTCCGATATATCGAACAATCGGGACAATATTTTATAGTGCCCCAGATGGAGGCCGTCGAAACTACCTACGGTAACTACGGTTTTTCTATCCTTTTCAAACGAGAATGATTCTTTATATATGTTCATTATCTGCTAAATTCGTTACGAAATTTTCAAATTCTTCGATCCCGAAAGCGTCCTCGACCGAATAAGGACCGATTGTTGTTCTTCTCAAAGATTTAAGATAAGCTCCGCATCCAATTTTCTGTCCAAACTCGTGTGCAATTACGCGAATATATGTACCGGGTGTAACTTCAATTTCGAAATGGATATCGGGCATATCGATTTTTTTGATATCAAACCGGAAAACTTCTATTTCTCTTTCTTTACGTTCTACTTCAATGCCTTTACGCGCATATTTGTATAAAGCACGTCCGTTTTTTTTTACTGCCGAGTACATCGGAGGCAGTTGAAAAGATTTTCCAATAAAGTCTTTGGCAGTTTTATAAATAATCGTCTCGTCAATATCGGAAATCTCTTTGACTGAGTCGAATTCTGTTTCGAGGTCGTACGACGGAGTTGTTTTGCCGAGTGATATAATTCCTGTATAAACTTTATTTAAATTCGAAAACTCGGGAATTTTTTTCGTAAATCTGCCGGTACAAATAATCAGCAAGCCTGTCGCCAGAGGGTCGAGAGTACCGGCGTGTCCGACTTTTTTAATATTTACTGCTTTACGAACTCGATGAACTATATCGAAAGAAGTTTTGCGAATCGGTTTATCGATAAGAAGAGCCTCCCCGTTCAGAAAATCTGGAATATAATCATTAAACATTTTCCTTGTTATCACTTTCATGAATCTTCTTTAATATCGTCTCAATTTTTTCAACATAATCGAGTGTATCGTCGATAAAGAACTCGAGTTCGGGCACAAATCGAACTCTGATTCTACCTGCCAGTTGCGTACGAATCCAGCTTTTCAATTCATTCACTTTAGTAAGAACTTCCTCTCGTTTCTCTTTTTCGTATACTGACAAATAGACTTTCGACAATTTGAGATCGGGACTCAATTTTACACTTGTAATGGTTATCAAGCTGAGACTCGGATCCTGAATCTTATGTAAAAAGATAAGACTCAGTTCCTCCTTGATCATACTGGCTACTTTATCGATCCTGAATGAACTCATCTCAATTCAACGTTTTCTTTGTTTCGACAATTTTATATACTTCAATTACATCGCCTACTTTTATATCGTTGAAGTTTGCAATATTGAGACCGCACTCGAATCCTTTTTCAACTTCTCTAACATCATCTTTGAAACGCTTGAGGGATTCGAGTTGGCCTTCATAAATAACTATACCGTCCCTGTAAAGCCTTACCTTTCCGTTTCGGGTAATTTTACCATCCGTCACATAACAACCGGCAACCGTACCGACTTTAGGCACTTTGAATATCTGACGCACTTCTGCGGTACCGACCAATTCCTCAGAAACAACCGGTGAAAGAAGTCCTTCGAGTGCTGATTTAACAGCATTGATTGCATCGTAGATGATATTATAGAGTCTGATATCGACTTTTTCGGATTCAGCTAATTTTCGTGCATTATTATTCGGACGCACATGGAAACCAATTATAATAGCACCCGATGCTGCTGCCAATAAGACATCTCCTTCCGAGATTGCTCCAACACCCTTGTGAATAACCCTTACAGAGACTTCATTATTCGACAGTTTCATAAGGGCATCCGAAAGGGCTTCCACAGAACCATCGACGTCGCCTTTGACGATTATTGGTAACTCTTTTAAGCCGCCAGAAGATATCTGATTTGCAATTTCTTCAAGCGTAATATGTCGTACCTGTCTGTGTTCTTGTTCGCGTTTAATTTGCATTCTTTTAATGCTAATTTCGCGCGCTTCTCTTTCCGATTCAACCACGACGAAAGTATCACCCGCTTGCGGCGTCGATTCGAAACCGAGGACAAGCACGGGCGTTGAAGGGAGAGCTTCTTTAACTTTGTTCCCTCTTTCGTCGAACATTGCACGAACTCTTCCATAAGCCGTTCCTGCTATGAAGGGGTCGCCTATTTTAAGTGTACCTTTTTGAACAAGGATTGTTGCAGTGATTCCTCTTCCTTTATCGAGCTGCGATTCGATTACTGCACCGCGTGCTGGTTTGTCAGGATTAGCTTTTAAATCGAGCATTTCAGCTTCGAGCAATATTTTTTCGAGTAATAAGTCGACGTTTTTTCCTGTTTTAGCTGAAATTTCCACGCATTGATATTTACCGCCCCAATCTTCTACCAGAATGTTTCGTTCTGCCAGCTGCTGTTTAATTTTTTCAGCATTGGCATTTGGTTTATCAATTTTATTTATCGCCACGACTATCGAAACATTAGCCGCCAGAGCATGATTAATTGCTTCAACTGTTTGGGGCATCACAGCATCGTCGGCTGCCACAACTAAAACTACGATATCGGTAACCTGAGCTCCTCTAGCGCGCATGGCAGTAAATGCTTCGTGACCGGGAGTATCGAGAAATGTAATTTCTTTTCCGTCTTCGAGGACCACTTTGTAAGCACCGATGTGTTGCGTAATACCGCCAGCTTCGCCTGCTACCACATTAGTTCTTCTGATGAAATCGAGCAGCGATGTCTTACCATGATCAACGTGACCCATTATAGTAACAACTGGAGGACGCGGCTTCAAGAAATCTTCTGGTTCGTCTTCTTCTTCGACCAACTCGCTCAAATATTCTTCTTCGAGTTCCACTTCGAATCCGAAATCGGAAGCAATCAATTCGATTGTCTCGATATCAAGTCGCTGATTAATCGAAACCATCAGCCCAAGGCTGATACACTTTTGTATTACTTCGTTAACAGAAACACCCATTAAATTCGCAAGTTCGCCAACGGCGATATATTCAACAACTTTAAGTTTCTTCTTTTCCTGTTGTTTTTGCTCTATGATTTTTTCAAGTTGTTCTTGTTTTTCTTTCTTTTTCTTTTTTCTGAGCGAGGCGCGTTCAGAAATGGACGAATCGTCCATACTCATCAGTGTACGCTTAATTGCTTCTTCAACTTCTTTTTTGTCTACCTGGAATTTTTTAAGCTTTCTTTTTTTCTTGGAAACTGCTTCTTCAACTTTGTCTTCTTTTCCTTTACCCTTAGCTTTTAATTTTTTCTTCTTCTTCTTTTTAACAGGTTCTTCTGATTTTTCTTCCTCTAACTTTGGCTTTTTATCTTCGAGAACCACCTGAGGTTCTATCGGTTTTTCGGCTTCTGATTTTTCCTCTTTTTTCTTTTTCTGTTCCTTTTCAAGTTCAATCTTACCAACTATCTTCAAGCCTTTATTTCTGTTTTCTAGTTCTCTTTCTGCCGGAGTTTTAAATTTATCGCCTTCAGCCGGGGTTTCTTCTTCAGTTATAGTTTCAACTGGTTCAGATAGTGCCACTTCTTCTGCAATAGCGGATTCTTTAGCCTGAGGTTCCGGAATTTCTTCAATATGAACTGTTTCATGAATATCTTCTTTTGTAGGCTCTTCGACTGCTTTTGGTTTTTCTTTTATGGCTGCCTCAGTTTTCTCTTCAGCCTTAGGCTCTTCGCCACCGCCTCGTTTTTTCTGGAATTCCGATATCTTTTTATAATGTTGTTCTGCTTTTTCGATATCTTTTTTGAAATGGTCGCGTATGTCGCTTTCCATTTCATCGCTTAGAATCGACATATGGTTTTTTACATCGTATCCCTTCTTCTGAAGAAATTCAATGATCTGGTCTGTGGGCAAATTATATTCAGAAGCGAACTTGTAGATCCTTAATTTTTTATTTTTTACTTCCGGCATTTGAGTACCTAAATTTTTTATTCTTCTTCTTCAAATTGATTTTCGAGAATTTGGATTATCTCTTTTGCTTTTTCCTCGCCGATACCTTCAATATTTTTTAGTTTATCGACGCCAGCTTTAAGAACTTCGACTGCAGTTTCAAAGCGATTACTGATAAGAATATCGACAATGTCGCTGCCGAGTTCTTCTCTGAGTTCTGGGAGTTCAATATCTTCTTCGTATTCGTCGAGTTGTTTTTCCTGACGGAGAACTTCAATATCGTAGCCCGTTAGTTTCATCGCGAGGCGAATATTAACACCGTTTCTACCGACAATTAAAGAGATCTGGTCGGCATCAGCTGTTACAGTACATTTTTTATTTTCCTCATCAATTTCAATCTGACGTAATTTAGCTGGGGCAAGACATCTTTGAATAAATACCACGGGGTCGTCAGAATAGTTTATTACGTCGATATTTTCATTATTCAATTCGCGCACGATGGCATGAATGCGAACTCCCTTCATACCCACGCAAGCGCCCACGGCGTCGATGCGGGAATCCTGCGATTCGACGGCAACTTTAGCTCTTTCGCCGGGTTCTCTTGCAATACCTTTAATTTCGATAACACCGTCGTAAATTTCAGGTATCTCTATTTCAAATAAACGTCGCAGGAACATATTATCAGCTCGAGATATGATAATGACCGGGCCGTTTTGATTCTTTTTGACCTCTTTAACAACGGCGCGAATTGTTTCGCCTTTTTTATATTTCTCTCGCGGAATTTGTTCACTCCTCGGAAGTATCAACTCGTTCTTGTTATGATTAACAAGCACGTCATTTCTTCTAACCTGATAAATATCCCCCACAACAATTTCACCGATCATTTCTTTGTATTCATTATAAACAATATCTTTTTCAATTTCTCTGATCTTTTGATTGAGATTCTGACGAGCAAGATTGATAAGTCGCCTTCCGAACTGGGACAATTCTATTTTTTCGACGTAGTCGTCGCCTATTTCGAGTTGCTCCTCGTTACCTCGCTCATTAACTTCGTCTATACTGATTTCAGTAGAAGGGTTTTCAACTTTTTCGACGATTGTACGCTCCAGAAAAATTTCAATATCGCCTTTGTCCATATTGACCACGACATCGTATCTGGCATCATTACCGAATTTCTTTTTAACGAGAAGACCGAATATTTCTTCCATTATGCCTGCGAGAACATCTTTATCGAGACTTTTTTCCCGCACCATTTGGGCAAACGATTCGACTATTTCTGGGTTCATTTAATATTCCTCCAAATCAAAAGCTAATTAATACTTTTGCTTTATTTATATCTTTAAAATTTATTACGTATTCATCAGTTTCTTTTGCGGATTTCGACTTAACTTCAAAAGTCAATTTGTCGTCGTCAATCCGAATTAACTTACCATTAATCTTAAGTTTTTCGTCTCCTGCTTGAAAATGCACTTCAAAATTTCTGTTGATATGCTTATAAAACTGTTCAAGAAATTTAAGGGGACGCTCAATTCCCGGAGAAGAAACATCTAAACGATAATTCGAATCAATCAATTTCTCTTCTTCGATCTTGTCTTTAATAGCTCTACTTAGTTCAGCGCAAATGGAAGCAGTTACAGGCTCCTTTCCGTCGATAAAGATTTCAATTATCCTTTGTTTCTTATCTCCTCGCAATATTAATTCTATTAGGAAAAAACCTTTTTGAGAGACAATATTATCAATTTTCTGTTTTAATATATCTTTTTCCATAACACACAAATAAAAATCGCCCACTAAGGGGCGAATGAGAGTACGCAAATCTATGAATATTTAATGCAATAAGCAAATTCTGAATTAGTAACTGAAATTTAACAGAATCTCGTCGCAGAGTAGATAACCTTTTTTCGTAAGACGGATTAATCCGTTTTCAATATTCAGCAAGCCGTTTGATTTAAGGTTATCAAGAATTGGCTGATTATCATCAAGCCATTTCTTACCGAAACGATTTTTTAATGCTGCAATGTCAATACCGTCACTTCTGAGCGCCAGCATTACAAATTCTTCGAGCATCATACTCGGAGTTAAAACTTCGCTGCCTGCAACGGCGTGTCCCTTTTCGTTGACGGCTCGGTTATAAAATTCGAGACTTGCATAATTCCACCATCTTTTATTTTTTATGAACGAATGCGAAGAGGTTCCGAAACCAAGATAATCGTCATAATGCCAGTAAGCCTTATTATGACTCGATTCGTAACCTGGCTTAGCAAAGTTGGATACTTCGTATTGGAGAAAACCTTTCGAATTGAGAAAATCAATTGTGGTTTCGTACAGTTCGGCGTCGTAATCCTCATCTTGAAGTATTATTTTTCCATCGAGCACCATTTTATTTAAGATAGTTCCTTTTTCCAGAATAAGACTATAAGCAGAAATATGATTGATCGGTAGTTCAATGGCCTGCTTCAGATTTTTCAGCCATTTTTCTTTTGTCTGTCCAGGAAGATTAAAAATCAAATCGATACTAATATTTTCAAAGCCTGCTTTTGAGGCTGCCAACACACAGTCTCTTGCAGTTTCGGAATCGTGAATACGGGTTAAAAACTTCAGATCGTCTTCATCGAACGATTGGATACCAATACTCAAACGATTAATACCGATATCAAGAAATTTACCGAGTTTTTCATAATCGACTGTACCGGGGTTTGTTTCAAGCGTAATTTCCACATTGTTCAAAATCTGGAAAGAATTTTTGATTTGGTCGAGTATTGCAGAAATATATTCGGGGGAGACGAATGAAGGCGTTCCCCCGCCGAAATAGATCGAATTAACTTCGTATTCGTTAGAATACAAATTTGCGTAATGCAGAACTTCTTTTTTTAAGCATTTTAAATAAGTCTCTTTGTTTTTATAATTCGTAATTGAATAAAAATCGCAATAAATACATTTATGGTCGCAAAAAGGGATATGAATGTAAATTGCTAATTTATCCACAATAAATTATCTCTTAAAATCCGATTACCAGTCCCAGTGTTGCCGTGTTAGTTTTAGCAAGTTTATAATCGGCAACAATGTCAAAAATAATCAGGCTCAGATTAAAGCCAACCGTCATTGCACTCGAATTTTCGCCTTCAAGTTCGAACGAAACTTTTGTAGGAGGCACGGGAACACTATTGACAGTTTGATTCGATTGATAGTCGTAATTTACCGTCGTTTTAGAAGATTCGAGCGTCAAGCCTGCAAAAGGTGTAATCGAAACTAACATTCCGAATTTTTTACTGGCAAAAACTCCAAACTGTGTTGCTTTAGTTTCAAATATGTCGCCTACTTTCAATTGCTGATAAAAAGCAGCAACGGATAAATCCAGTGGCAAAGGATTGTTGAAAAATACATTTAGATTGTGAACTGCACCCAATCCCCAGAATGTAAATTTACCTAGATCCTTAATATCAACAGCAGGCAAATATCTTACGGATAAATTAGTACCGAGTATGGTTCCAACATTCAATTGAACAGCTGCAGTTGGAAACGCCGGTAATTCATCGAGGAATCCTTTTACTTCTTCGAGGACAATTTCATACGGCTTGAGATTATAATGACCGTTGTAAAAATTGCCACCTTCAAATTTAACTTTCAGGAATTCGTCCTTACTTCCGACAATTGTTGGACCTGAGAATTTAACATTGAACTTTCTACCCATAATTTCCTGCTTCAAATTTTCATAATCGGGATTAGATGGTCCAATCCCAGAATTGGCAAGAATTTGTTCTGTTTGTTCATCATTAAAATAAAAATCACCAGTTGCAGAGAATCGTTTTACATCGTCAGAAAACAAAGAGCCCATTCCCACCACTTTTAAATTAAGACTAAAACCAAGAATTTTAGCTTCGGGAATATCTGATATCCATCCAGAATTTAAATTAGAACCGAATGCCGATATTACAGGCGCCACATAAGCTTCGCCAACAGTCGACGATAAATTCGAAAGAGTTTCTGAGAGAGACTGCGCTTTAATCTGGACCGACAACAAAATTAACGACCATACAAATACGAAAAATTTTTTATTGAGACGCATTGATTTTCTCCTCTTAATTGATAATTCAATTTAACCAAAACTTGTTTTTTACTGCTGTGAGTCAAATCAACTTTTAATTTTCATCAGCTCCCTAGCTCCGTCAAGCGCAGCTTCGGTAATTTCTTCACCACTGATTAATTTGGCTACTTCTCTAAGTTTTTCATCGTCGTTCAGTATTCTAATTGTACTGATAATTCTACCATTTGATTTTTTCTTTTCGACAGCGTAGTGATAATCAGCCAGACCTGCAATCTGGGGCAGGTGAGTTATGGCAATTATCTGGTGTGAAGAGGCAAGTTCTTTCAGAGCAAAGCCTACTTTTTGAGCAACCGAACCACTGATGCCCGTATCGATTTCATCAAATATTAGAATTGGAAGTCGTTCAGATTTAGCAAGTATCGATTTAAGAGCAAGCATGATCCTAGAAATTTCACCTCCCGATGCAACTTTCGTTAAGGGTTTGGGGTCCTCACCCAAATTGGTTGAAATATAAAATTCGATTTTATCGATGCCTCTTTCGTTATAGCCAGTTCTTTCTTGGTCAATTAATAAGTAGTTATCATTATTTTCAAGCCTTTCTTTTTCGATCCTTACCTGGAAATTGCTGTTCGGAATGCCCAAATTTTTGAGAGTTTGTTCGATTTCCTTTTTAATCTTTGGAATAACTTTTTTACGAGCTTCCGATAAAGTAATTGCCAACAAGCCGCATTCTTTTCTGAGGGATTCAATTTTTTTCAGAAGCTCTTCTTTCCAGGTAGAAAAATTTTCTGTAGTCTCAATTTCAGCTGCAATTTTGTCTCTGTATTCTAAAACTGAATGAATAGAACCGCCGTACTTTTTTTTCAATAACTTAAAAGCGCTCAGGCGCTGCCGTATATTTTCAAGCCGTTCAGGATCTATATCAATTTTATCTTTGTAGCTTCTAAAGAAGTTCGAAACTTCTGCAATAATAATGGAAGCTGACTCAATTTCGTTTAGTTTATCGCTTACGGAAGAATCAATTTTTGTCAATTCAGCAATTCGGTTTTTAATGTAATTGATACGGTCGTGAACCGAATTTTCCTCTTCATAGAGGAGATGATAAATTTCTTCGGAAAGCTCAATTAATTGTTCACTGTTTTCGAGTAGATTCAATTCTTTTTCCAGAGTTTCCTCTTCACCCGGTTGAGGATCTACTTCATTTATCTCCTTTAACTGGAAACTATAGAGTTCATATTTTTCTTTTAGTGCATCTTCTTTCGAAACGAGCTCTTCATATTTAGCAATTTCATTCTTGAGTAGAGTTAAATTTTGTTTGTATTTATTTAGCATGGATTCATTGTTAGCAAACTCGTCGATCAACTCAATGTGAGTTGAAATTCTGAGAAGTGACTGGTGCTCGTGTTGTCCGTGTAAATCGACAAGGTAATTTCCGATATCTTTAATTAGAGATAGCGATACCGGTGAATCATTTAAGAAACATCTATTCGTACCCTTTACAGAAATTTCTCTTCGAACAATCAGATCGTCATAAATTTCGATGTCATTTTCAGAGAGCAGGTTGATTACTTTTTGATGCCCTTTGACATCGAATATTCCTTCCACAATTGATTTAATTGCACCTTTTCGGACGACTTCCGAAGAGGCTCTGTCACCTAAGAGCAGACCCATTGCATCAATAAGAATCGATTTGCCGGCACCTGTTTCACCCGTGATGATATTTAAACCGCCGTGAAATTCAATTTCAATCTCTTCAATAAGTGCATAATCTTTTATGTAAAGGCTCTTTAACATAACTTGTTCTATTGTTTAACAAAACTTCAACCCAAAATTATTACAATAAATAAAAGTATCAAGGTTTTTAAAGAAATAAAGGACTAAAATGATTATTTTTTTCCGATGAAGTTGACAACGATTTGGCAGTTCCTTATATTAGAAGCCCAAAATTTGAAGCGATACTAAGATTACATCGCGGGGTGGAGCAATTGGTAGCTCGTCGGGCTCATAACCCGAAGGTTGCAGGTTCAAGTCCTGTCCCCGCTACAAACAAAAATAAGCCTCGGTAAATACTGAGGCTTTTTCTTTTTTAATTTTTTTTGTACGAAGGTTGCAGGTTCAATCCGTTGGCTAACGGACTGTCCCCGCTACAAACAAAAATAAGCCTCGGTAAATACTGAGGCTTTTTCTTTTTTAATTTTTTTTGTACGAAGGTTGCAGGTTCAATCCGTTGGCTAACGGACTGTCCCCGCTACAAATAAAATAAGCCTCGGTAAATACTGAGGCTTTTTCTTTTTTAATATTTTTGTGCGAAGGTTGCAGGTTCAATCCGTTGGCTAACGGACTGTCCCCGCTACAAACAAATAAGCCTCGGTAAATACTGAGGCTTTTTCTTTTTTAATATTTTTGTGCGAAGGTTGCAGGTTCAATCCGTTGGCTAACGGACTGTCCCCGCTACAAATAAAATAAGCCTCGGTAAATACTGAGGCTTTTTCTTTTTTAATATTTTTGTGCGAAGGTTGCAGGTTCAATCCGTTGGCTAACGGACTGTCCCCGCTACAAACAAATAAGCCTCGGTAAATACTGAGGC